>JAUNGA010000032.1 GCA_030524765.1 Bacteroidales bacterium
ATTGGTTTTTTCTTGCGTTCCGAGCCGGTTCGATTATGCGGGAGTATTATAGTCGAATTTTCTACCGGTTATGACGGTACGACCCTGTTGATCCAGGCATCGTGGGGTACCGAATTCTATTCGGTGACGAAAAACGGCGAGAAGATGTCACCGTATATGGCGGCTACCAAACATAAGTATCAGTTTGCCGTCGCCGACGGCGACAAGATCGAGGTGGCCGTGTTCGACCCGGCCCAGAGCGTATCTGATATAGAGCTTACCCTCGAATTTCCCGAGGGATGCGAGGGCTGCCTCAAAAATATCCGTGACTGGACAAAAAGCAAGTTCATCCAGGATCAGATCGTCGACGGCAAGTTGACCGTGGCTCCCGGCACCGATCTGCAGTTCAATCTCAATTCAACCGATTATGACATCAACTCGGTCGAGTATAATGGCGTGGCCCAGACCATCAAGAGCTCGAATTTCGTGCGTTTTATCGCCGACAAGAGCGGTACCGTCAAATTTGATGTATCGGCCAAGGACTTCGGTACCCGCACATTTACGGCCTATGTCGTGAATCCCGAGGGAGTATCGATCATTGCCGGCAATGGCCTCAACGGTGTGGAGCTGCCGCTGACCGGCGGTGAGACCGTCAACGAGGAGATTGTGCTCGATAAGGTTGTTGAGTCCGGCAATGAGGTCGACGGCGCCTACACCATCCCCGCCGGCGCCGCACGTAAATTCACACTCACCCACAGCCTGCGCTACAACGGCATCATGGTGCTCGAAAAAGACGGTTATTACATCGCGCATACCCGTCAGGAAGACAGGAAGAGCACTGTCGAGTCGGGTTGCACCTCTGATGTGGTCTACATCGTGGCTCAGTCGACTGCTCCCGACAGCAAAGCATGGATCTATTATGTCGGTCCCGAGGACCGTGTGAGCGTCGTTTCGGGCGGAGCCCATGGCGCTTCCCGCAGGGTATATCTCAAAAACGGCTACAACGAGTATGACTTCAATCTCGAGTATGAGACTCCCGTGGCGCTCAAAAACGGCGAGGAGATCGCGAATATGTCGGTTGAACTCGATGGCGACATCCTTGCCAAGGACGACAACGGTGTATTCTCGAATATTCCCCTCAAAGATGGCAGCGTGATGCACGTCTTTGCCGACGGCAAGACCTATGCCCGCAGCAACGTCAACTTCAATCTCACCGGCGAGGCTGCCGCCGATGTCACCTACGACAAGGTGCTCAGGCACGATATCAAGAGCGGCGCTCTTGCTGTCTATCCCGGTACAGAGGTTGTGATCACACCCGCCGAGGGCACATCTGTGGCTGTCGACGGCGATCCCGTAGAGCTCGACGGCAACGGCAGCTATGTGCTGACCACCACCGGCGCACATGCTGTCAATCTCACCAAGGCCGCATCAGTCTACAAGGGCGCATACACCCTCAACCCCGAGTCGGGCACTACCGCCGAATCGCTCGAGATAATCACTCTCGCATTCCCCGATGCCGCGACAGCCCTGTGCAACGAGGCATCTGTCGACGAGATGATGCTCGTGAGCGGAAACAATTATGCCGCCTGGCGCTTCGATGTCGAGACTGTCGAGGGTGCGCCGTGCCCCACATTCAATATCCGTCCCCAGATGACACCTAATGTCGATGGCGACTACAGCTTCTACATCCCCGAGGGCGTCTTTACGGTCGACGGTGATGCCAACAGCGAGATCCGGGCCACATTCAGCCTCATACAGTCCGGCGGCGATATCGAATATGCCTTTGATCCTGTCGGCGATATCTTTGCAGGCGAGTGGTACACGTTTGCGATCATATTCAACGAAGGAAAGAGTGTGAGCGCGAGCGACGACTTCGCGGCCAAGACCGTGTTTAAGTTTAATGATCAGGTCATGACCTGCGATGTCGATTACATGGCCTTGGGCGAGGGCAACAACATGTTTATGTTCATGATCTCCAACGAAGCCCTGTTTAACATCGAAGGCACGATCTCGCTCGAGATGGCCGAGGGTGCGCTGCTGGTTTCGGGTCAGCCCTCACCGGCTATATCGAACACCTGGAATGTTGTCACGCCGATCGAATATACCGTCAGGTATCTGACCGACCCGGCTGTCAACCAGAGCTCGCTTGCCATGATCAAGATCGCTTTCCCCGAGGCCAAGACTGCCGAGGTATTCAATCAGAGCGTGATCTCGCTGCGCAGCAATGATTATTCGTACAACAGAACCGCATCGTCGGTCGAAAAGATTCCGGGCAGCGAGTATCCGGCGTTCGAGATCATGTTTGATCCTGCTCCGACTGCCGACGGCCCCTACAAGCTCACGATCGGCTGGACGGCGTTCACACTCGACGGCAGCCATAATCTCAGCAGCAATGTCGAGCAGGAATTCGTGCTCGATAAGACAAGCGGCATAGGCAGCGTCAGCGTCGACCCGAATGCACCCGAGGGCATCTACAACCTGCAGGGCATACGTCTCGACACCGAGTGGAGCGATCTGCCCGCCGGTCTTTACATACGCGACGGCAAAAAGGTCAGCAAGCACTGATCTCTGATTATCCGATACGGCGAGACCCGCGACCATAGCCTGTCACAAGGCTCGGCCGCGGGTCTTTATTTAGCATTGTCTAATGTATGAAAGGATCGCCTCTGCCGCCCGGTCGGCGGCTCCGGGGCCGCCCAGACGGCGGCGCATGTCGGCATATCCCTCGAGCTGGGCCTCGCGTTCGGGCGAGTTGCGTCGTGTGAGGCGCGCGAGCCTGTCGGCCACGATGTCGGGGGTACACAGGTGCAGCAGTTGCTCGGGTATGATCTCGTGCCCGACAATCAGATTGGGCAGAGATACGAATGACACATGCAGCAGTTTTTTCATAATGTTGTAGGCCGTCTTCGAGCCGTTCGAGCGATATGTCACCACCTGTGGCACGCCGGCCAGAGCTGCCTCGAGTGTGGCAGTGCCCGAGGTGACAAGGGCGGCATGGCTGTGGGCCAGCAGCTCGTGGGTGGCGCCACGCACGACCGTGAATGAGGTGAGAGACTCGTAGAACGCATCGTCGATGCCGGGCGCTCCGGCCACGGCGATGGTATATTGCGGAAACTGTCGGGCCACGGCGTTCATGACCGGCAGATTGCATTTGATCTCGCCGCGGCGGCTTCCGGGCAGCAGCGCGATTATGGCGTGGTCGCGCAGGCGGTGTCTACGCAGAAACTCGTCGCGCTGACCGACGGCTGCCAATGCGGCGTCGATCTCTTCGACCGACGGGTTGCCGACATACTCGGCGGCATTGTATCCGTGCGCGGCATAGAATGCGGGTTCGAATGGCAGTATGCACAGCATGCGGCGCACCAGTCGGCGTATCGACTTGACGCGCCATTGTTTCCATGCCCAGATTTTGGGCGAGATATACCAGTAGACCGGTATGCCGAGCCGGTGGGCGGTCTTGGCTACCTTGAGGTTGAAGCTCGGATAATCGACAGCAATCATGCAGTCGGGGCGGCTGTCGGCCAGGGCGCGGCGTGTGCGGCGCAGATTCGAGAATATGGGACCGAGATGACGCAGCACCTCGCTGAATCCCATATATGCCATGTCGCGGTAATGAATCAGCGGCCCGGTGCCGGCCGCGGCGGCCATGCAGTCGCCGCCGAGAAAGGTGAACCGTGCGTCGGTGTCGCGCTCGCGCAGGGCTGTGATGAGGCGGGATGCGTGCAGGTCGCCCGATGCCTCGCCGGCGATGATGAAGTAGTGCATCAGCGTTTGTTTTTAAAGAAATCGACAATAATCTGCCGGCATTCGTCGCCGCAGACGTCCCACACGACCTCGGCACGCGGGTGAAATGGCGATTGCGATGTCATCACCGAGAATCCGCGCCGCGGGTCGCGTGCGCCGATGACGATGCGGCTCAGCTGGCTCCAGCCGATGGCTCCGGCGCACATCAGGCATGGCTCGAGTGTGACGTAGAGTGTGGCGTCGTCGAGATATTTGGCGCCGCGGGTCTGTGCGGCGGCGGTGATTGCGAGTATCTCGGCGTGTGCGGTGACGTCCTGCAGGGCCTCGGTGGCATTGCGTCCGCGTCCGATCACACGGTCGCCGGCCACGACTATGGCGCCGACAGGAATCTCGTCGGCTGTCGCGGCGGCCCGTGCCTCGCGTATGGCCATCTGCATATACTGTTCGTCGGTCATAACAGGTCGATTTTCATGCCCTCGCGGGCCGCGATTATGCGGCCGTCAAATTCCTGTGCCGCCTCGGCCGCAAAGAGGCTGTCGTCGTCGTAGGCCTGCGAGTAGTGGCCGAGAATCAGCGTGTTCGCGCCGGCCTCGCGCGCTATAATGCCGGCCTGGCGGGCGGTCGAGTGCCCCCGTGGGGCGGCTTTGTGTGCGTTGTCGTCGAGATAGGTCGATTCGTGATATATGGTGTCGACGCCCTCGATGTCGCCGACCAGACGCCGGTCGAATGCCGTGTCAGAGCAATAGGCATAGCTCATCGCCGGCTCGGGGTCGGTGGTCAGACGTGCGTTGTCGATCACGCGGCCGTCGGGAGTGACAAAGTCGGCGCCATCCTTGATCGATGCGAGCTGCGCGACAGGGATGTCGAAAAATCTGACCATGTCGCCGCGCAGGTGCCGCTGTTTGGGTTTCTCGCGGAAGATATATCCGACGGCGGGTACGCGGTGGTAGAGCGGGAATGTCTCTACCGTGAGGGCGTGGTCGTCGATAATCACCGCACGCGCCGGCTCGATGACATCGTAGATTATCTCGAAGGATGTCTCGCGGCAGAATACCTGCATCATGCGGCGCAGTATGTCGATGCCCTGCTCGAAGGCATGCACCGTGATGCTGCCGCCTGTGTCGTGCAGGGCGAGCGTCGAGAGCAGCCCCGGCAGCCCCAGGAAGTGGTCGCCGTGGATGTGCGAGATGAATATGTGGCTGAGCCGCGAGAATTTGAGTTTCATGCGGCGGAACTGCAGCTGTGCGCCCTCGCCGCAATCGACCATCAGCAGCCGGTCGCGGAAGTCGACCACCTGACACGACGGCAGGTGGCGCACCGTGGGTGTCGCCGAGCCGCAACCGAGTATGTCGACCTGAAACTTTGCCATATCGGGGAGAGAGGGGCGATTGTCAGTCAAAAGTCTGTGCCATGCGGTTGACGGCCTTCGAGGCCGAGACGTTGCGGTAGAGTATGTCGTAGACAGCGTCGAGAATCGGCATCTGCACGTCGTAGCGCCGGTTGATGTCGGTGATGCATTTGGCGGCGTAGTATCCCTCGGCGGTCTGCTCCATCTCCATGCGGGCTGCCGTGACCGAGTAGCCTTTGCCGATCATCGAGCCGAAATTATGGTTGCGGGAGAATCGCGAATAGGCAGTCACGATCAGGTCGCCGAGATAGACCGAGTCGCAGATCTGGCGCGGACGCGGGTCGACGGCGTCGATAAAGCGGGCCATCTCGCGTATGGCGTTTGAGATGAGCATCGCCGAGAAGTTGTCGCCGCGTTTCATGCCGTGTATTATGCCGGCGGCGATGGCGTAGACATTCTTGAGCACGGCGGCATACTCTATGCCGTCGACATCGGTCGAGGTGATGGTGTGGGTGTGTTTGCCGCCCAGCAGATCGGCAAAGCGTCGGGCCAGCTCGGGGTCGCGGCCGCCGATCGTCAGGTATGACGGGCGGTCGAGTGCCACTTCCTCGGCGTGGCACGGGCCTGAGATGACCAGCTCGCGGTTGATGTCGACGCCAAACCGGTCGACCATGAAGTCGGTGATGAGCTGGTTCTCGTCGGGCACGATGCCTTTTATGGCCGACACGATTACCTTGTCGCTGATGTCGACGCTGATCTTGTCGATGTGCGACTTGAAGTATGGCGACGGCATGGCCAGCAGCAGGATGTCGGCTGCGGCGCACACCTCGTTGATGTCAGACGAGAATATGATGCGGTTGGTGTCAAAGGTCACGTCGGTCAGGTAGGCCGGGTTGTGGCCCAGACGCAGGAATTCCTCTATGCGGTCGTCGCGACGCATATACCAGGTGATCTGCTCGCAGTTGTTGAGCAGCAGCTTAGACAGCGCGGTGGCCCAGCTGCCACCGCCGAGTACGGCAATGTTTCCGGTGTAGCCCATGGTATGGAATTTTGATCAGAGCGCCGCTGCGGCGTCAATCCATGTCTGTATATCGGCCGGTTGCGGATTTTTGAGACCGAGTTTGTATTTTTTGTTGAGGCCGCACAGATCCTGGAAGAGTTTGCCTGCGACGGCGCCCGACAGAGAGGCTGCGGTGAGGTATCCTGCCTTCTGCACGGCTGCCACCCAGTCGGTGGGTACGCCCAGTGCGGTGAATGCCTCGGCCTTGTCGCGGCGCTCTACCTTCTCGGGGCGCATCTGCGGGAAGAGCAGCACCTCCTGGATTGTGGTCTGACCGGTCATCAACATCACCAGACGGTCCATGCCGATACCCATGCCCGACGTGGGGGGCATGCCATACTCGAGCGCACGGATAAAGTCGCCGTCGATGATCATTGCCTCGTCATCGCCTTTCTCGGCCAGGCGCATCTGCTCGACAAATCGGCCATACTGGTCGATGGGGTCGTTGAGCTCAGAGTATGCGTTGGCCAGCTCTTTGCCGTTTACCATCAGCTCGAAACGCTCGGTCAGCTCGGGGTTGTCGCGGTGGCGCTTGGTCAGGGGCGACATCTCGATGGGATAGTCGGTGATGAATGTCGGCTGTATATATTTGCCCTCGCATTTCTCGCCGAAGATCTCGTCGATGAGCTTGCCCTTGCCCATGGTGTCATCGACCTCGATGTCGAGTTTGCGGGCCAGCTCGCGCAGGGCGTTCTCGTCCATGCCTGTGATGTCATATCCGGTGTGGTCCTTGATGGCCTGTGCCATGGTCACGCGGGGGAAAGGAGCCTTGAACGATATCACGTTGTCGCCCACTTTGACCTCTGTGGTGCCGTTGACGTCGAGGCATATCTTCTCGAGCATGCGCTCGGTGAAGGTCATCATCCAGTTGTAGTCCTTGTAGGCCACGTAGATTTCCATGCAGGTAAACTCGGGGTTGTGGGTGCGGTCCATACCCTCGTTGCGGAAGTTCTTCGAGAACTCATACACACCGTCAAATCCGCCCACTATGAGACGCTTGAGGTACAGCTCGTCGGCGATACGCAGATATAGGGGTATGTCGAGTGCATTGTGGTGTGTGATAAACGGGCGAGCGGCCGCACCGCCGGGGATCGACTGCAGGATGGGTGTCTCGACCTCGATGTAGCCGGCCGAGTTGAAGTATTCGCGCATCGAGGTGTAGACCTTGGTGCGTTTGAGGAATATGTCCTTTACGCCGTCGTTGACCACAAGGTCGACATAGCGGCGGCGATAGCGCAGCTCGGGGTCGTCAAATGCGTCGTAGGTCACGCCGTCCTTGACCTTGACGATGGGCAGCGGACGCAGCGATTTGCTGAGCACGGTCAGCTCCCGGGCATGAACCGATATCTCGCCGGTCTGGGTGCGGAACACATAACCTTTCACCCCAATAAAGTCGCCGATATCGAGCAGTTTCTTGAACACGGTATTATACATTTCCTTGTCGTCGCCCGGGCAAATGTCGTCGCGCGAGATATAGACCTGTATTCGGCCGTCGGCGTCCTGCAGTTCGACAAACGAAGCTTTGCCCATTATGCGCCGGCTCATGATACGGCCGGCGACAGCTACCTCGCGGCGGGGCGCGTTGTCGTCGAAATTCTCTTTGATTTCGTTGCTGTGGCCGGTGACGGTGAATTCGGCCGCCGGGTAAGGCTCGATGCCCATATCGCGCAGAGCCTGCAGCGAGTTGCGGCGGATGATCTCCTGTTCGCTAAGTTCAAGAACGTTCATATATCGTCGGTTTTATGTTTTTTCTATTTACTAATGAGTTGCAAAGTTAACAAAAAAACTTCGTAATCGGCCGACAGAGATTGTAAATTTCGAACCGTCGCTTACATTATACACATTTTGAGAGCGATTTCCGGCCGGATTTCGGGTTGCGATGGTGGCGTGCAGCCTTGGCCGTGTGCTCTGCCGGCAGGCGCGGAGAATCCTCCCGGGCACGATCGGGGGCCGTCAGAGATGCGTCGCCGTCGGCTTTGAGCTGGGCCTCATAGAGAGCCCGGCCGAAGGGGCTGATGCGGTCGTGTGTGGCACAGCCGTTCTGCAGTATGCGGTCGGCGACAGGCGAGCGGCCGGGATCGGCCGGTTTCACGGCGGTCTCTTTTGCGGTTTCTTCTGCAGTCTCGGTGCGGGCCTCCTTGCGGGCCTGTGTCTTGCGTGCGCGCTCGATACGGCTGTTGATCTTGTCGATTATCAGTCTGAGAATCAGACGGCATCGCGGGTCAATGTCTTGGGCCGGCTCGACATTGTGATATATGTATGCGAATAGATGCGAGTAGATGATACCCTGGCTTTCGGGCTCGAGAGTCGAGATGAGATCAATGATCTCGACGGGCAGATTGAATTTTGTGAGTTCCATTTTAACAAGTGTTTTTGGTTTTATGCCACAAAGTTAGCTATATCGCACCGGCAGCGTTCAACTTTTGGTATTATCGACCAAAAGTTGTGAATTTCAGATACTCTCGATCACACTATTCGTATTAAATTCAAACACTCTCTAAGACAATGAAAGTGCGCTACTTCACAGTAACGCACCTCCCTCATAACCAAAATTCAAGTATATTGTGAGTCTAACAAAACGTTGTATCGGGACATAACCCGATACATCTTGAGCGCAAAGATATACATAGTTTGTGAGCTGTGCAAATAATTTTGCACCTTAAATCTAAAAAAGATTAAAATTTATCGCTCGAGCGTCAATGTCGATTTCTCTTTCGAGACATCGAGTGTCGCCCACGAACCCTCGACGAGCGGCACATTATGGTCGACGTGGCCTACCGGCGCGCCAAAGGCGATGGGGTAGCCGTAGGGGGCGACGGTCTGGGCGATCATGGCCTCCATCGTCTCGTGGTTGTCGTCGGGCTTGTAATCTGTAAACTGGCCGATTATCAAGCCTTTGAGGTTCGGCAATATGCCGGCGAGCTTGAGCTGGATGAGTATGCGCTCGATTTTGTAGATTGGCTCGGACACGTCTTCGATGAATAGGATCGTGCCCGGCTTGATGATGTCAAAAGGTGTGGCCATCAGGTCGGCTATCACAGCGAGGTTGCCGCCGAGCAGCTTGCCCTCGGCATGGCCGGGGTGGTTGTATGGCGAGCCCTCCCATGTATATGCGGGCATTTTGCCCTCGAGTATGTCGAACAGCGCACGGTTGTCGGGATCGTCGATGCCGAGGCCAATGTGCGACGCCATCGAGGCGTGCACGCTGGCCACGCCCTGCGATGCCATCAGCGCGTGGAGCGCCGATATGTCGCTGAAACCCACAACCCATTTGGGGTCGCTGCGCAGATCGAGACGGCCCAGACGGTCGAGATTGTGCACCACGCCGTATCCGCCTCGCGAACAGACGATGGCCCGCACGTCGGGATCGGTCAGGGCGGCTTCGAGATCGGCATATCGTTCGTCGGTGGTGCCGCTGAAATGGCCGAATTTGCCGAAAGTGTGTGGATAGACCACGACATCATAGCCGAGGTCGCGCA
The DNA here is from genome assembly GCA_030524765.1 of Bacteroidales bacterium. Taxonomy (GTDB): domain Bacteria; phylum Bacteroidota; class Bacteroidia; order Bacteroidales; family Muribaculaceae; genus CAG-873. Next base: position 9,611 of record JAUNGA010000032.1, read on the forward strand.
TGACGGTGACGGCCGAGTCGACAACCGTCTCTTTGATCGGGCCGGCCGGCGAGAGCACGGCGATCTTGTCGCCCGGGCGCAGAGGCTCGGGATAAATTGTGTCGGGTGACTTCTGTGAATGCATGAGAAGCGGAGTTATGAGCATCAGCACGATTGTTGACAGCACGATCAGGTCGAGCAGCACCGTGCGGGTGATCCGGTAGTTGTGTATTTTCATTTTATTTCAGTGGTAAGTGGCTGAAGAAATGCCATATGGCGATGCCCGACGATACGGCGACGTTGAGCGAGTGCTTGGTGCCGCACTGCGGTATCTCGAGGCACAGGTCGCATGCGTCGACCACGCTCTGGTCGACGCCGTCGACCTCGTGGCCCGCGACAAAAGCGTACCGGGTATCGGGGTCGGGCACGAAGGCGCCCAGTTCGACCGAGCCCTCGACCTGCTCGAGGCAGCATACGGTGTATCCGTCGGCCTTCAGTGATGCCACGGCGTCGAGTGTCGACCCGCTGTAGGTCCAGTCGACCGTATCCTCGGCGCCGAGGGCCGTCTTGTGTATCTCGGGCGATGGCGGGGTCTGCGATATGCCGCAGAGCACCAGCCGCGATACGGCAAAGGCGTCGCATGTGCGGAATATCGAACCTATATTGTTGAGCGACCGCACATTGTCGAGCACGACTACCAGCGGCAGCTTGGGCGCCGCGCGAAACTCGCCTGCCGACAGGCGGTGCATGTCCCAGATTGTTTTCTTTTTCATAGACGTGTGTGCCGTGAGAGAGTTATTTCTTACGTATGATTGTGAGTCCGTCGCGCAGGGGTATGATGACTTTCTCGACCTCGGTATCGTCGGCCACGAGGCGGTTGAAATCGTCTACGCCGGCGGTCTGGGCGTCGTGGTTGGCGTCGGTATCGAGCACCTTGCCGCTCCATAGTGTGTTGTCGGCGATGATATATCCGCCCGGGCGCACCAAGGGCTTGACCATGCGGTAATAGTCGGTGTAGAGGCGCTTGTTGGCGTCGATAAAGACCAGATCCCACGGCTCGGCCGATATGGCCGGCACCACGTCGAGAGCGTCGCCGATGTGCAGGGTCACGCGGTCGCCGCCGGGTGCTGATGCAAAGAGCTCGCGCAGGGCCGGCTCGGCCTCGTCGTCGATCTCGACGGTGTGGATTTCGGCGCCGTCGGGCGATCCTTCGGCAAAACACAGCGTCGAGTAGCCGCTGAATGTGCCCAGCTCGAGCACCCGCCGGGGCGCGATCATGCGGGCGAGCATCTTGAGCAGACGCCCCTGCAGGGGCTCGCAGCACATGCGCGGATAGAGCCGCGTCAGGTGGGTGTGGCGGTAGAGGGCTGCCAGATGGTCGGGCTGGCGGTCGGAATGTGCGGTGGCGTATTCGTCGAGGGTCATGGCTGGGGTGATGATGCGAGGGCCCACATGCCTGCGTCGCTGAGGGCCATCAGGGTTACGAGTATCCATGCGAGGGCGCGTCGGTCGGGATAGCATATCCACGAGCATACGGCGGCAATGACAACATAGGCCGGGAAGAGCCACGCCAGCATGCGGGCCTCGCTGCCCTCGGGAGTGGCTCCCACGAAGTATAGAAACGAGAACATCGGCAGCGACATGATGATGATTATCAGTGTGAACCACCACGGGGTGCGTCCGCCCCGGCGCACAGGAGCGTCACTCATCCTTGCCTCCTTTCCCGGCTTTTGCGGCGGCTTTCTCGCGCAGATATGCCTCGACGGTCAGATGCAGGCCGCGTTCGAGCGGGAACTGCGGGCTGAACCCGAAGTCGCGCCGGGCGTCGCTGATGTCGCACGACCAGTTGCGCTGGCGCATGATCTTGTATTTGTCGCGGTTGAGAGTCGAGGGCTTGAGCCGTGCGCGGCCGATCTCCTCGGCCACGGCCGATGCGGCATATACGGCCCACAGGGGCAGTTTGACCGGAATGACAAAGCGTCGGCCGAGCTCGCGGGCCACCATCGTGCGGAATTCGCGTTGCGTGTAGGCGCGGTCTTCGCTGATGATGTATTTGCGGCGTATGGTATCGGGCGATTCGATGGCCTGGAACATCGCCGTCACCAGATCGTCTACATATATAAATGTGAGCAGCTGGCGGCGATAGCCCACGCCGAAGTCCCATCCCGAGTCGATGCTCTTGATCATCATCAGGTAGTCGCGCTCGTGGGGGCCGTAGACGCCCGTGGGGCGGAATATGATCCACGGAAAGTCCGGCAGGGTCTCGAGATAGGTCTCGGTCTTTATCTTCGACAGGCCGTAGCGGGTGTTGGGATCAGGTACGGTGTGCGATGTGATGGGTGTGTAGCCGCGCTCGTCGGCTGGGCCGAGGGCGCTCAGCGAGCTCATGTAGAGAAACCGGTCGGGCACGAGGCCTTCGCGGCGCAGTATCTCGACAAAAGTGCGCGGATACATGAAATTGATGAGATTGAAGTCGCTGAAATTGGCACACTTCGTGGCGCCGAGATTCCATATTATATAATCCCAGCCTCGTTCTGAGGGGGCATTGGCGCGCAGGGCCCCTGCCACGGCGTCGGGGTCGTCGTAGTCAAATACGACAAAGTGCAGACGCGGGTCGGTGAGATAGCGCCGCGATGTGCTCTCGCGCACGCCCACCCATGTGTCGTAGCCGCGCTCGAGGGCCCGGCTTGCGATAAACCCGCCGATGAATCCGCCGGCGCCGATTATGAGAATTGTCTTTTTTTCGTTCATTTTATCTGACGGAGAGTATGGTCAAGTATGGCTTTGTTGTAGGTCTTCATGGTCTGCGTGGCGAAATCGGCGGGATTGAACCGCGCCACATATCGCCGACCGCGGTCGGCGAGTTTGTCGTGCAGACGCTGCTGCGACAGTATGGCTGCGGCGGCCTCGGCATATCCGCGCACGTCGTCCGGATCCACATAGACGGCACCCGGGCCACCGGCTTCCTCGAGGCACGAGCCGGTACAGGCCACCACGGGCGTGCCGACACTGAGCGACTCGACCACTGGCAGCCCGAAGCCTTCGTAGCGCGACGTATAGCTCGACAGCGACGCGCAGGCGTACAGAGCCGGCAGATCGCCGAACGGCACCCCCTCGAGACGTATCACCCTGTCGCCCAGACCATGCGCCGAGATATATGAGTCGATCTCGCCGCCGTAGCGTTTGTGCGATCCGCCCGCGATCACCAGGGCCACGTCGCCGGGCAGACTCTCGAGAGCCTTGACCGCCAGCATCTGATTTTTGCGGGGGGCCACGGTGCCGACCGATATTATGTAGCGTGCCGGCAGCCGGTAGGTCTCACGCACCCGCATGCGGTCGTCGGCTGTGACCGGTCGGCTGAATATCGGATCGCAGCCCTGATAGATCACATCGATTTTGTCGTCGGCGATGCCCCAGTCGCTCACCATGTCGGCCTTGGTGCGCTCGCTGATGGCTATGACGCGCGTCGCACGGCGTGCCGACCGGCCGTATTTGAACTCATAGATCCACCGGTCGACGGCATTGTAGTCTTCGGGCACACGGCGCCATATCAGGTCGTGCACTGTCACGACAGTGGGGCACGGGGCCATGCCGGCCGACAGCGGTATCTCGTTGCTCAGGCCGTGGTAGAGGTCGAGCCCGGCCTCGGCCATGGCGCCGACACACGACATGGTGCGCCACCATGAGGGCAGACGGCGCCCCAGTGCCGTCGACGGACCGACAAACTCGATGTTCCCGCGCATCGTCAGAGGCTCGAGACGCGGATTGTGACGCATGCGCGGAGCCATGACCACATAGCGGTTGTCGGGGTAGAGGGCCGACATGGTGCCGAGCACCACACGGCTGTAATTGCCCAGGCCGGTCATGTTCTCTACGGCGCGTTTGCCGTCATATCCTATGGTGAGTCCTTTCATTATTTCTCGTTTTGTGCGGTAAAGTTAAGAAAATTTAGCGGATTATCCTCCCGTTTGTGTACGGATGATTGTTATCAATTATACATTATTACAAATTCAATTACCTTTTCAGACATGAATATCAACGATATTACCTCGCCGGCCGATCTACGCGGCCTGACTCTCGGCGAGCTGCAGGTGCTCGCCGCCGATCTGCGTAAAGTGTTGCTTGACAAACTGGCCGCCCATGGCGGCCACGTCGGCCCTAACCTCGGGTTCCTCGAGGCCACGATAGCCCTGCATTATGTGTTCGACACCCCACGCGACAAGGTGGTTTTCGACGTGTCGCACCAGACCTACGTGCACAAGATGCTCACGGGGCGCATGCGGGCCTTTACCGATCCGGCGCATTACGATGATGTTACCGGTTTCACCAATCCCGACGAGAGCCCCTACGACCTCTTCGCTCTCGGCCACACCTCCACAGCTATTCCTCTCGCGTCGGGTTTGGCCAAGGCGCGCGACCTGCAGGGCGGCACCGAGAATGTTGTGGCCGTCATCGGCGACGGCTCGCTCAGCGGCGGCCAGGCTTTCGAGGGCCTTGACTATGCGGCCGAACTCAAGTCGAACTTTATCGTCATTGTCAACGACAACCAGATGAGCATCGCGGAGAATCACGGCGGACTCTATGACAACCTGACCCTGCTGCGCGATACCAACGGCACGGCATCGTGCAATTACTTCCGCTCGCTCGGCTACGATTATGTATATGTACCCTACGGCAACGACATCGAGGCCCTTGTAAGGGCATTTGAGGGAGTCAAGGGCTCGACGCGTCCCGTGGTGGTGCATGTCAACACCATGAAGGGCGAGGGATATGCGCCTGCCGAGAGCGATAAGGAGACATTTCACTTCTCGGGGCCGTTTGATCTCGCCACAGGTTCGTCGCCCGCGGCTACAGAAGGCTATGACGACATCTTTGCCGAGCATATGCTCGATGCCATGAGCGGCGACGACCGCGTGGTGGTGCTCACCGCGGGCACTCCCGGAGCCATCGGGTTTACGCCCGGGCGGCGCGAGCGTGGCGGCCGGCGGTTTGTCGACGTCGGCATCGCCGAGCAGCAGGCGGTCAGCATGGCGTCGGGCCTTGCCAAAGGCGGCATGCGGCCTGTCTTCGGCGTATGCTCTACCTTCCTGCAGCGCGCCTACGACCAGCTGTCGCAGGATGTCGCGATCAACCGCCAGCCGGCCGTATTCGTGACATTCTATGGCGGTGTGCGCGGCATGAACGACGCCACTCACCTCGGTTTCTTCGACGTGCCCATGATATCCGACATACCGGGCATACTCTTCCTCGAGCCTACATGCCGCGGCGAGTATCTGGCCATGCTCGACTGGGCTGTGGCCCAGACCGGTTGCCCCGTGGTGGTGCGCACTCCGGCAGGACGCATCATCGACCGCGACGGCGATTTCGCCGTCGATTATGCCACCGCGCCCTACGAGATAGTCGAGCGGGGCGACAAGGTGGCCATCATAGGCGCGGGCAATTTCCTGCAGCTGGCCCTCGACGCGGCCGCGCTGATGCGCGACAAGGGTGTCACGCCCACCGTCATCAACCCCCGGTATGTGTCGCGGCTTGACACGGCCACCCTCGACGGCCTGCGTGGCTATGATACCGTCATCACCCTCGAGGACAATTCGATAGACGGCGGATTCGGACAGAAGGTAGCCGCCCTGCTGGGCGACTCGCCCGTGAAAGTACACTGCCTGGGGCTGCCCAAGGCCTTCCCCGACCGTTACGACGCCCGGCAGTTGCTTGCCGACGCCGGACTGACTCCCGCGGCTGTGGCCGGTCTCGTCAAGTGACGGCTTTGCGCGTATGATATGGGAGATCGCCGCCGCCGGCGGCGATCTCCTGCGCATTGATATGCGATAGTCGCAGCATGGATGCAGTAAAATGACAATTTTTCTAAAAAAGTTAAATTGTATGATATTTTATTGTATCTTTGCACGGATATACAAACACGCAACAACCAACTTGCCGCTCCATGAGAGTAAAAATACACCACGAAGGCACCAATATACTGCTTATCCTGCTGGCCGCGGTCATCGCGATCAACGTGCCCTTGTGGATATGGGTCAGGCCTATTGCCATACCGGTGGTGTCGACTGCGCTTTTCGCCGTATTCTATCTGCTGGTGGCCAACTTTTTCCGTTCGCCGCGCCGGCATTTTGAAGGCGATATCAAAGACGCCGTTGTCGCAAGCGCCGACGGCAAGGTCGTTGCCCTCGAGGAGGTCTACGAAGGCGAGTTTCTGCATTGCCGTTGCCTGCAGCTGTCGGTGTTCATGAGCATCTTCAATGTGCATGCCAACTGGTTTCCGGTCGACGGTGAGGTAATCTACACCAAGCACCATCCGGGCCGCTTCATGGCGGCTTATCTGCCCAAATCAAGCACTGAGAACGAGCGTTCGACCGTGGTGATACGCACCCCCGACGGCCAGGACGTGCTTGTGCGCCAGATCGCCGGTGCTGTGGCACGCCGCATAGTCACCTATGCCGAGCCCGGTGTGGAGGCAAGCATCGAAGACCATATGGGCTTCATCAAATTTGGCTCGCGTGTCGATATCTATCTGCCCCTCGGCACCGAGATTTTCGTCAAGATCGGCGACGAGACAACGGGCGGCATCACTTTGGTAGGCCGGCTGCATCCCGACCGCGGACAGTCGTAGGGCCTCTTCACCTATATCAACAGGGCTACATGTTTAAACGAATCACAGATAACGTCCCCAACCTGATCACCATCTGCAACCTGCTCTCGGGCTGTGTCGCCGTGTATATGGCATTCAATCTCGACAAGACCATGGGCGGGCTGACCGGTCAGCAATGGGCCTGGATATGGATCGGCATAGCGGCCGTATTTGACTTTTGCGACGGCGCGTCGGCACGCGCCCTGCATGCCTATTCGAGCATCGGCCGCGAGCTCGACTCGCTCTCTGACCTGATCAGCTTTGGTGTGGCTCCCGGCATGCTCATGCTCAATGTCATGCTCGGCTACTCGCAGATACCGTGGCTGTGCTGGGCCGCGCTGCTCATACCGGCCATGGGCGCCTACCGTCTCGCGAAATTCAATGTCGACACGCGCCAGACCATATCGTTCCGCGGACTGCCTATCCCGGCCAACGCCATATTCTGGATCGGTATGTGCGGCTGGATCGAGCGTTACATGTATCCCGGCACTGTGGTGATGACCGTGCTCATCGTGCTCGTCTCGTGGCTGATGGTGTCAGACATGCCGATGTTCTCGCTCAAGTTCAAAAACTTTGACTGGCATGAGAATTTCCGCCGCTATGTCCTCCTGATCGCCGCTCTCGCGTTTGTCATCGTATGGGGCGTGGCCGGGCTGGTATGGTCGATCGTGCTCTATATCTTTATCTCGGCGATGGGCCGTCGCAACATCGAGGCCTGATCGCCCCGGCTGTCTACACGACTAATTTCTTTCTCCCGACATGATTTCTACAATTCTCTTACTGCTATTCATAGTTTTTATCGTCATACCCCTTGTCAAGATCATATGGCGGGTGTGGCAATTCTCGAGCGGTGTGCGCAATGCCCGTCGCCGTATGGATGACGCCATGCGCGATGCTTTCGGCGGCAGTGCGGGCGGCCCGGCAGCGGGTTCGCGTGCGCGTCAGCAGCCCCGCCCGGCCAAAAAGAAAAAGATCGACCCCTCGGTGGGCGAATACGTCGCCTTTGAGGAAGTCAGCTGCTCGACAACCTCTGCGTCGGCCGCCGACAGCACCGGTGCAAGCTCGGTAGTGACCGAGTCGCAGGTCGAGGACGCCGTATGGGAAGAAATCAAATGATCACAGCCCGGTTAACCGACAAACACCCTCTCATACTCAGCAAATGACATATTCAGAATACCTCTCGCTGCTTGCGGCCAATAACAACCGTCAGTGGTTCCATGCCAACCGGCCGCTGTTTGACGAGATGCGCGACCGCTGGTATGCCGATCTCGACCGGTTGTTTGCGGCCATGTCGGCCTACGAGCTGTCGGCGCGGTATGCCGACGGCAAGACGGCTTCTTACCGCATCTACCGCGACACCCGGTTCTCGCCCGACAAGACCCCCTACAAGACATATTTCTCGGCCGAGCTCACGCCTCGCGGCAGGCATGTGCACGGCGCCGGCTGGTATATGCAGGCAGGCGTCACCCGCGGACAGAGCGGATTCTACGGCGGCCTGTGGTCGCCCGACGCGGCTCAGCTGCGCAAGATGCGCCATGCCATTGTCGACAATATCGAGGAATTCGAGCAGATAATGGCCGATCCGCTCTTGCGTTCGCTCTACCCCGAATGGTGGGGCCCGCAGCTCAAGACGATTCCCAAGGGCTGGCCCAGAGACCATCAGCAGGCTCCGTTGTTGCGGCTGCTGCACTACGGCCGCGAGCATGCCGTCGATCCGACGTTTTTCGACGATCCCGAATGGCCGTCGCGCGCGGCCGAGATCATGCGTCCGCTGAAGCCGTTGATCGACTTTATCGACTATTCGATCTTCGAAGAGTAATTTTGGCATGATTTTTGTTTATATAACTGACAGAAAACACTAAAAAATAACAGATATGGAAAAAATTCAACCCGGCAAATATGTAGAGCTCGGATACGATCTCTACAAAGTCAATCCTGACGGCACAGACACTCTCGTGCATCAGACCGACAACGAAGACCCCGAAAAGATCGTCTTCGGCGTTACGCCCGGTCTTGTCGAGCCCCTCGAGAAAGCGATCGACGGTCTTACTGTCGGCGACACTTATGATGTCGTCGCAAAGCCCGAGGAAGCATTCGGCAACCGTTCTGACGAATTTATCGTAGAACTTGAAAAGGAGATCTTCGAGGTCGACGGCAAATTTGACTCGGAGATGGTCAAGGTGGGCGAGGCACTGCCCATGATGACCGCCGACGGATTCCGCGTATCGGGTGTCGTGCTCGATATCACGCCCACCCACGTGCGCATGGACTTCAACCATCCCCTCGCAGGCGCGACAGTGCGTTTCAAGGGCAAAGTGCTCGCCGTGCGCGAGGCAACACCTGAGGAACTGCATCCCGCAGGCGGCTGCGGATGTGGATGCGACCACGACCATTGCGGCGAGAAGGGCGGCTGTGACGACGGCTGCTGCGGCGGTGGCCACTGCCATTGATTCCCGGCTCTGAAATCATTTAACCGACACGCCCGGCGCCTGATCAGGCGCCGGGCGTGTCGGTTAAATGAGCAAAGGGTATTTCTATTTGCGTGTCTGGCCCGACCCGGTTATGAGATATTTGTAGGTCGTTATCTGACGCAGAGCCATCGGGCCGCGTGCATGCAGTTTCTGGGTCGAGATGCCGATTTCGGCACCAAATCCGAACTGGCCTCCGTCGGTAAAGGCGGTCGAGACGTTCGCATAGACGCAGGCGGCGTCGACCGCGCGCATGAACAGATCGATCGCCTCGCGGTTTTCGGCGATGATGCACTCGCTGTGGTGCGAGCCATTGGCGGCGATGTAGTCGAGAGCCTCGTTGATGTCGGCGACGGTCTTGATCGTCATCTTGTAGTCGAGCCATTCGCGGCCGAAGTCGTCGTCAGTCGCCTCCTTGAGATAGGGATAAGCGCCCTCGAGAGCGTGATAGGCCTCGGCGTCGGCGTGTATCTCGACATTGCGGTCGGCGAGATGGTAGCATACGGCGGGCAGCGCCGACAGCCGGTCGCGGTCGACGATCAGGCAGTCGAGCGCGTTGCATACGCTCACACGGCGCGTTTTGGCGTTGTAAATGATGTCGCGGCATGTGGCGATGTCGCCCGACGAGTGGAAGTAGGTGTGGCATACACCGGCGCCGGTCTCGATGACGGGTACAAGCGAGTTGTCGCGCACATAGTCGATGAGTTTGCGGCCCCCGCGGGGGATTATAAGGTCGATGTCGCCGCGTGCGTGCAGCATCTCGGCTGTCTCTTCGCGGCCTCCGTCGAGCAGTATCGCACAGTCGGGGCATACGTTGTGGTCCTCGAGCACACGGCGTATGACGGCTATGGCGGCGCGGTTGGTGTCGGCCGCCTCATGGCCGCCCTTGAGCACACATGCGCTGCCTGCCTTGAAACACAGGCCGAATACGTCGAATGTCACATTAGGCCTGGCCTCGTAGATCACGCCTATGACACCGAACGGCACCGATACCTTGCGTATGGTCATGCCGTTGGGGCGGGTGACCGATTCGATCTCGATGTCGAGCGGCGATGGCAGTGCGGCCACCCGCTCGAGCCCGTCGGCGATGTCGGCGATGCGCTCGTCGGTGAGCTGCAGACGGTCGTATTTGGGATTGTCGCGGTCCATGCGGGCCAGATCGGCCGCGTTGGCCTCGAGCAGAGCCGGGGCCGACACCCGCACCTTGGCGGCGAGGTCGCGGAGTATATTGTCGATTTCGGCCGGAGCGACGCCGGCCAGTCTGACCGATGCCGGACGGGCTGCCTTGATGCGCAGGGCTGCCGTCGCGGCGGGGAATGAGTCGTTTGTAAACATGGTGATGAATGCTTTGATTATATCTCTTTAACAATCATACGGTGCCGCAGGTTTAGGACCTGTCTGAAAACAGGCATTCAGTCGTCGTCGACGTAGAGATAGTCGGCGTGTACCAGGGCGCGTCCTCCTGTAGAGCCGGCGGCAGCCGATGCGGTCGCGGCGTCGCACGAAGCCTTGCCCCAGCCGATGGTGCGTCCGTCGGGATCGAGTATCGCCACGATGTCGCCACGGCCGAAGTCGCCCTCGACGGCGGTGACGCCGACAGGCAGCAGACTCACACCCGAGCGCGACCGCAGCGTCTCGGCGGCATCAGGCTTGACTCTGAGACAGCCTTTGGCAAACGATCCGCTGTGGGCGATCCATCGCTTTACACCCGAGGGGTTGCCCGGCGAGGCCTCGAAACGTGTGCAGGGTGTCGAGCCGGGGCGGCATACGAGGTCGGCCAATATCGACGGCCGCTTGCCGTTGGCGATCACCACCTCGATGCCCTCTGCCGCGATTTTGCGCGCTATGCGGTATTTGGTGGTCATGCCGCCTCGGCCTGCCGACGAACGCGACGTGCCGATATAGCGCGACAGATCGTCGCCCGGCGCGACACGTGTGATGAGCTGTGAGCCTGCCTGCGACGGATCGCCCGTGTAGACACCGTCGATATTGCTCAGGATGATGAGCCGGTCGCAGCGCATCATGGCGGCGATGAGTCCAGAGAGCTCGTCGTTGTCGGTAAACATCAGCTCGGTGACCGAGACGGTGTCGTTCTCGTTGACGATGGGCACTACGCCCGAACGCAGCATTACCTCCATGCAGTTCTGCTGGTTGAGGTAATGGTGTCGTGTCGAGAAATTTTCTTTGGTGGTGAGCACCTGGCCGCATGTGAGCCTGTGTTCGCGAAACAGCTGGACGTAGCGGTCGATGAGCTTGGCCTGTCCGACGGCGCTGAACAGCTGTCGCGCCGATACGCTGTCGAGACGACCGGTCTCTATGCCTGTGAGCTCGCTGCGGCCAGCGGCCACGGCTCCCGACGATACCATTATCACCTCGACGCCCGCACGCCGCAGCGTGGCGACGTCGTCGACCAGAGCGCTCATGCGCGTGATGTCGAGCATGCCGTCGGCACGCGTCAGCACGTTGCTGCCGATCTTCACCGTCACACGGCGCGGCAGACTTATATTGCAGTCTTGTGTGTTCATAAGAGTGTAAGTTTCAGATCCCTGATGATCTGCTCGAGCACCGGATACTCGCCACGCATGTGCTCGAGCACTTCGCGATCGTTCCAGAATGCCGGCGACGGACCGTTGTTCTCGACCACTACCTCGAGGGTAAACGAGTCGTTGGCGATCTTGTCGCGGATATATCGTGTGAGATTGTCGAGCACATCGCGCAGCAGCTTTCCCTCGACATCGTTTTCGACAGACACGGCATGGCGGTGTCCCGACAGCCTCGACGGCATATTCTCGCGCATCGAGTTGATCAGCAGGTGCTCTTTGGGATGGTCGTTGATGTATGCGACCCATGCGGCCGCCACGTTGGAGTCGTCATAGGCTTCGTCGCGGGCCTGCTGCACGGCGGGATGGGCTGCGGCGGTCACCTTGGCGCGGCCCGACATCGACAGGGTGCCGACGCGCATGGTGGGCGCGCCCGGCCGCGAAGGCGGTGCGGGCGGGGGCACAGTGGCGGCGGAGCCTTGTGCCGGAGTGGCGGCGGCCCGGGGCGGTTGCGCCCGGGCGGGCTGCGGTTTCTGATCGGGTTGATCGGTTGTCGCCGGGGCTGACGTGGCCTGTCGGGCCGCCGGCTTGGCTATAGGTCTGATTGGCCCCTCTCCCCGGCCACGTTTAACGGGCGAGGGGCTCAGAAGTTGGGCGATACGGATCAGTGTCAGCTCGATAAGCAGCTGTTTGTTTGACGCCTGACGGTAGTTGAGGTCGGCGTCGTTGCACAGGCCGATGGCCTCGTAAAGAAAGTCGGCGCTCACCTTTGCCGCGGTGGCCTCGAGCTCGACTTTCACGTCATCGGGGGCGTCGAGCAATGCGACTGTCGCCGGCGACTTGGCCAGCATCAGATCGCGTATATACTCGCCCAGGCCGTTTATAAATACCTGAGGATCGAAACCGTTGCGGCGCACCTCATGGAACACGAGCAGTGCGGCCGGCACGTCGCCTGCCACAAAGGCGTCGACAAGTCGGCTGTAGTAGCCCGAATCGAGCACATTTAGATTGGCGATTGTGCTGTCATAGGTGATCTTGCCCCGCGACGACGCGGCTACCTGGTCAAAAATAGACAATGCGTCGCGCATGGCGCCGTCGGCCTGACGTGCGATGATGTTGAGCGCCGCCGGCTCGGCCTCGATGCCCTCGTGTGAGGCGACATACTGCAGATGCGACACCATATCACTGACTGTGATGCGGTTGAAGTCATATATCTGGCAGCGCGACAATATGGTGGGTATGATCTTGTGTTTCTCGGTGGTGGCGAGTATAAAGACCACATACGACGGCGGTTCCTCGAGAGTCTTTAGAAAAGCGTTGAAGGCCGCCGCAGACAGCATGTGCACCTCATCGATGATGAACACGCGGTAGCGTGCGTTGGTCGGGGGCACCTGCACCTGCTCGATGAGCGCGCGCATGTCGTCGATGCCGTTGTGCGAGGCTGCGTCGAGCTCGACGATATTCATCGAGTTGCCCTCGTTGAATGCCCGGCACGAGTCGCAGCAGTTGCAGGCCTCGCCGTCGGCCGAGCGGTTGAGGCAGTTGATTGTTTTGGCAAAAATACGTGCGCACGACGTCTTGCCCACGCCTCTGCTGCCGCAAAACAGGTAGCTGTGTGCCAGCCTCTCTGAAGCTATCGCATTTTTGAGCGTCGAGGTCAGAGCCTTCTGGCCCACGACGCTGGCGAATGTCGTCGGACGGTATTTACGAGCCGATACGATATACTGTTCCATAATATCGCAAAGATACTCATTTTTTTGCTATCGTGCCATATTTTGACGAATTAGTTCGGATGCCGGAAAAAAAGATGAGGCTGTGTCATAGTGCAGTTCAATATGACACAGCCTCTCTGTGGTGCCACCAGTTAAATCCTTTTGGTGATATATGGTGGCGAATGGGCGTATTTCAGTGATTTATAAGTGTATTATGTCTATTATCCAACATTGAGTGTCAAAATTACTTTGAGATTGCCTCCAAATGTGTCCGACACCCATATCTGAATTCTATCGGTTTTCTTATCACTTATCTAATCAACACCTTCTTATCGCCGATTATATATAGCCCGGGGGTAAGGGCCTCTATGTCTTCAGCTGCGGGATTCTGCTTAATCAGCATGCCGTTGATACTGTAAATATCGCCGATTTTCTTATCTTCATCAGCATTGATTTCTTCTATCAGGGTTGTTTTGTTCGTCACTACAATCTCGCACTGGCCGGTCTTGACATTTCCGTCGCAATCAGTCAGAGTAACTTTAAGGTTGTGAGTGCCAATCTTGTGCCCCAGAATATCTACTAATATCTGACCTGTTTCGAGATAATTGATATTGATGTTCGAGTGGCTTAAAGAAATATCGATGTCTCCTTCTTCGGGCTCTATTTCTATAATATTTTTGTACCAGAAATGTGACCACGGTTCAATCTGTCGAAAGACATAAGTCGTACCTAAAGGAACCTCAAGTATAGCATTATTATATACTTCTGATGTGAATGAATTCTCATTCGAGTGCATAGGAGTAATAAAGTTGCAAGTGACTTTTTCAATGGTTGTACAGTAGTTCCAAACCCATCTGCCGAGTTTCTTAAGAGTTGATGGAAGAGTAATAGATGTCAAGCCTTTACTATAAACGAATGCATCGTCGGTAATTTCAGTCACACCTTCCGGGACTATAATACTCCCGCATAATCGAACCGGCTCGGAACGCAAGAAAAAACCAATA
>JAUNGA010000001.1 GCA_030524765.1 Bacteroidales bacterium
TCAATCTGACAAAATATGAAAACGGTGACCGTCATTGAGCGAGGGTCACCGTTTTTCGATCGGCCATATGGCGGTTACCACATGGGTTTAAAGGGTTCTGATCGTTTCAGGCGGTCGTTTACGCAGCCAAAGAAACCGGCATGGTCGGCGGTGTCGAGTTTTAGCACCGGAGCGCCCTGATTGAGAAGCAGATGATTGAGGTCGATGTAGAATGTGCCGAGAGCATCGGCAAACTTGAAGTAGTAGCGCAATCCGCCCAGATCACTGATTGAGCGCCACTGCGTCATCGACAGATTGGGCTGACCCGGAATCTCATAGCCGGCGGGCACTGAAACGTTGTCCATCAACGAGGCAAGCTGGGTATATGCCTGCTCAGAGTCGACGCCGACCGACGGCTGGTGGTGGATAAAGTATGATGCGCGTGCAAAGCGGTCTGAGCTGCGTACGGTGCCCGGCAGCATGTTCATGCCGCCGACCTCATCGTTCCAGTAAGCCGATATGGCGAGCATGTCGGGGAAAGGCGGGTTGTTGGTGAGCACCTGATAGTCGGGCGAGGCATAGAGGTTAAGGTGTCCGCCCTGATATTCCATTATGAGGGTCTTGCCGGTGCGGTCGGTCAGGGCCCAGTGCAACAGCGACGTCGTGCCACCGTCAAACGTCTTGCCGTTGATGCCGAATTCGTTGTCGCGCAGCCATGTCTCGACCTCGTCGACAGTGGCGAAATTCTCTATGAAGTAGCTGACGATGACGGCAAGGCTCATGACCTTGGTGTCGCTGCCCTCGACGGCCATCTTATATTCTGAACCGCGACAGAACAGCCCGTTCATCACCAGTCCGCATTCGTTCATGCCCTCGGTGACACCGCCGTCATATCCTACGGCCACTACCGATGCATATTTTGAGACCCATTCGTATCTTGGACCGTCGGGCATGCTCTGCCGCTGCATGCCGCGGGGCATTACGTAGATGTTGGTCGGGATCGGGGTGCGCCAGTCGAGTGTGCGGCCGACCATTACGATGTCGGTGCTGTCGCCGCGGAAAACCACACGCGAACACGGGCGTGCCGACACGGCACACAGCGCAACAGCGGCGAGTATCGCCAATTTTTTGATAGCCTTCATAATATTGAGCTTATAAAAGTTTTTATGAAAAACAATTTTGCCACGGCCAAGGTTTGTCAGGTGTTCTAAAATATGTATCTGTGACTTGCTTTTGTTGCACAAAATGATTAACTTTGCAGTAAACCATTCAAAAATGCTATATATAAGCACATCCGGTAAAGACAAGACTGATCTGCGAGGTGCAGTAAAGTGCTGTTATGCACCAGACGGGGGCATTTACCTGCCCGAGCGCTTGCCCGTGATCCCGCGGGCATATTTCAACAATATCGCCGAGATGTCGCTGACCGAGATCGCTTATGTGGTAGCAAATATGCTGCTCGGCGACGAGATTGATGCCGGTACAATCAAATCGGTGGTCGATCGTGCGTTTGACTTTGACATACCGTTGCGACAACTGCCATCGGGGGTGCATGTGCTCGAATTGTTCAACGGTCCGACCCATGCGTTCAAAGATATCAGCGCCAGGTTCATGTCGGCGCTGCTGCAGACGCATGCTCGCATCAGCGGAGTGCATCCGGTGGTGCTGACCGCCACTACCGGTAACACCGGCGAGGCGATCGCAGATGCTTTTGCCGGTATCGAGGGCGTGGATACTGTGGTGCTGTACCCGCAGGGGGCCATGTCGCGCAGCGAGTTGTCGCGATTTGCGGCGATGGGTGCCGGTGTGCATGTGGTAGAAGTGGCCGGTACGATCGATCAGTGCAAGACTATGGTGCGACAGGTTGTGACCGAACACAACGCTACGGGCAAGATCAGGCTGCTGACGGCCAATACCCATAATGTCGTGCGTCTGCTGCCTCAGATTGTCTACTTTTTCCATGCCTGCGCCCGGTTGGCGGCTGCCGGCCATCGTCCCGACGGGTTCTCGGTGGCAATACCCTGCGGCAATCTCAGCAATCTTACTTCGGCCGTGATGGCACGCCGTATGGGACTGCCTATGGGGCGTATCGTGGCCGGATGCTCAGCTAACAACGGTTTTGCACGTGTGCTCGACGGCACTCTTGCCCCCGGTGACGTGAGCCATATATCGGCACGTACGCTGGCTCGTGCGATGGACTCGGGCTATCCCACCAATCTGCCGCGTCTGCTGGCTCTCTACAAAGGCGACCTGCAGGCTATGCGCCGTGATATATCGGCTGCATCAGTGAGCGACGAGCAAATACGCGACACCATACGTCACGCCGATATGGCCGAGAGCTATCTGCTCGACCCACATACGGCAGTGGCCTATGCGGCTCTGCGGTCGATACCCGACAGCGGTACCCACGAGGTGGTGCTTGCAACGGCACATCCTGCAAAGTCTGCGGCGACAGTCTCGCAGATATTGGGACGCGAGATCGAACCGTTGCCCATGCCTGCATGTTGTAACGGCGCACATGCACCACGCACGGCCAAGACGGCACCCACTGCCGCGGCTCTCAACAGATATATACAAACCCATATAAAACCCTGAAATTATGGCAAACAGACGTCAGATCAAAAAACGTATCTCACAAGTGTGCGGCGAACTCGCGTCCGACATACTCATAGCATCGTATTATTTTGATAATGTAGACCGTGACAAGGTCGAAGAAATCGTGAACGATATAGCTGTGCTGCAAGAAGACTCGCGAGCCAAAGTCTCGTTTGGTTTTGACAAGACGCTCAAAGACTTCGAAGGCGACGGCGCAGCATACCGCAAGGCCCGTCATGCCTATAACAAAGCAGCTTTCGGCCGTCTGCGCGAACAGTTTGGCGAGCGTGCTCTCGCCATCGTCAAGGCAATGAATGAGGCAGTGCCCGCCGAGGTCCGCAAGGCTCTCAGCAAATGAATCTTGCCGGACTGATACTCAAGGCTTTCGGCTGGCGGCTTGACATCAGCGTGCCCGACTATCCAAAGTGCATCATCTGTGTGGCTCCGCACACAAGCAACTGGGATTTCGTGTTGGGCAAACTGGCGTATGCTGCCGTCGGCCGTCATGCCGGGTTCATGATGAAGGAAACATGGTTTTTCTGGCCTCTTGGCTGTCTGTTCCGTGCAATCGGCGGCATACCGGTGCCCCGCGGCGCAAAACGCGGCTCTCTGACCGAAAGCGTCGTGCGCCGGTTTGACGACTCGGTGCAGCTGCAGCTGGCGATCACACCCGAGGGTACCCGCAGCCGCACCTCGCGGTGGCACACAGGATTCCTGCACATAGCCTATCGTGCCGAGGTGCCTATCGTGCTCGGTGTAATCGATTATGCCGACAAGCTCATCACCATACGCGACACATTCAAGGCCACAGGTGATGCCGAGGCCGATCTCCGCGCCGTCAAAGACTATTATAAGAATGCCCGGGGCAAACATCCCGAAAAATTTACTACTGAATAATAATGAATACCAATCTGCGCATAGCTGCCATCCCGCTCGATATTGTCAGATTTGACAAACAGGCCAATCTGATCAATGTGGAGCGTGCGCTCGCATCGCTGCCCGCGGGTACAGACATCGCCGTACTGCCCGAGCTTTTCTCAACAGGATTTGTCAACGATGCCACTTTGATGGCCGATGCGGCGGAGTCGAACACCGGGCTGACAATGCAGACCATAGCGTCGCTGGCTGCGAGATATAATCTGGCCATAGCCGGGTCGTTTGCCGCAAAAACCGGACACAAGATCTACAACCGTGGATTTTTTGTCGAGCCGTCAGGCGATGAGACATTCTATGACAAACACCACTTGTTCTGTATGAGTGCCGAGGCCAAGGTGTTCGGTCATGGTGGCGAGTGTGTGCGTCCGGTCCGGTTCCGCGGATGGAATGTCGCTCTGATTGTATGCTATGATCTGCGCTTCCCGGCATGGTGCCGTAACCGTGGCAACAGTTATGATCTGCTGCTTGTGCCTGCCAACTGGCCGTCGGTGCGAGGTTATGCGTGGGAGCATCTGCTGATCGCCCGTGCGATAGAAAATCAGGCCGTAGTGGTCGGCGCCAACCGTGGCGGCAGTGACGACTATGGCGATTATGACGGCAATAGCTATATCTTTGACAGCAATGGCCGCATGGTGAGCTATCCGCTCGAGGACAGTCAGATAATTCTTGCCGACGTTTCGCTTGACGATATCGCCCGCAACCGTCAGAAATTGCCTGTCGCCCAGGATGCCGATGATTTTGATATCAAGTGCTGACTACTATTTGATCGGCTCTAAGTAATCATATCCGGTTGCAACACGAAGCCGCCGTTTCCATGATTTTTCAGGGAACGGCGGCTTCGTGTCAGGGGGGATGTGTCAGAATTCCGATGTAAAGTGGAAGCGGATCGACGGAAAGTCGGTGCGTGCCATCTGCAGCACATATCCTGAGTCGGCGAGGAACACATCGTGGCCATCGCGGTCTACTGCCATAAACTGATGTTTGCGACGCTTGAAATTGGCCAGAGCCTCGTCGTCGTCGCTCTCGATCCAGCAGGCCTTGTAGAGTGACAGGGGCTCCCAGCGGCACTGGGCTCCGTACTCGTGTTCGAGACGGTACTGTATGACCTCAAATTGCAGCTGTCCGACCGTGCCGATGATCTTGCGACCGTTGAACTGGTTGACAAACAGCTGGGCGACGCCTTCGTCCATCAGCTGCTGTATGCCCTTCTCGAGTTGCTTCGATTTCATGGGGTCGGAATTCTCGATGTATTTGAACATTTCGGGCGAGAAGCTGGGCAGTCCTTTGAAGTGAATCTCTTCGCCCGATGTGAGGGTGTCGCCTATCTTGAAGTTGCCGGTATCGGGTATGCCCACGATGTCGCCCGGCCATGCCTCGTCGACGATGCTCTTTTTCTGTGCCATAAAAGCTGTCGGCGCCGAGAATTTGAGGCTCTTGCCAGTGCGTACCTGTTTGTAGCTGGCATTGCGCTCGAATTTGCCCGAACATATCTTTACAAAGGCGATGCAAGAGCGGTGGTTGGGATCCATGTTGGCGTGGATTTTGAATACGAATCCCGAGAAGCCGGTTTCGTCGGGCTCGACGCGTCGCTCGACGGCATCGACCGGTTTGGGCGCCGGAGCTATTTTTACGAAGCAGTCGAGCAACTCTTTTACACCGAATGTGTTGAGGGCCGAACCGAAAAATACCGGAGCAATCCTGGCGTCGAGATAAGACTGTACGTCAAACTCGGGGTAGACGCCCTCGATCAGCTCGAGATCCTCACGCAGTTTGGCGGCATCGGCCTCGCCGACAGCCTTGTCGATGCGCGGGTCGTTGATGTCGTCGATCTCGACACGCTCGCTGACTTTCTGTTTGTCGGGTGTGAAGAGGTCGAGCGAGTGCTCGTAGATATTGTAGACTCCCTTGAACTTGGCACCGATGTTGATAGGCCAGCTGAGCGGACGTACGCCGATGTGGAGTTCGGCCTCGAGCTCGTCGAGAATATCAAACGGGTCGCGTCCCTCGCGGTCGAGTTTGTTGACAAATATGATGACAGGCGTATTGCGCATGCGGCAGACCTCCATCAGTTTGCGGGTCTGCTGCTCTACGCCCTTTGCGACATCGACCACGATGATGACCGAGTCGACGGCCGTGAGGGTGCGGTAGGTGTCTTCGGCGAAATCCTGGTGACCCGGGGTATCGAGGATGTTGATCTTGTAATCGCCGTAGTTGAATCCCATAACCGATGTCGCAACCGAGATGCCGCGTTGCTTCTCGATTTCCATCCAGTCGCTGGTAGCGGTCTTTTTGATTTTGTTGGATTTTACGGCGCCGGCGATGTGAATCGCGCCGCCGTAGAGCAGCAGTTTCTCGGTAAGGGTGGTTTTGCCGGCATCGGGGTGCGAGATGATCGCGAATGTGCGCCGGCGGGCTATTTCGTCGTTGATTGTTGCCATGGGGTAGGGTTCAGTCGTTGTTTTCGGCCTGCTGAATGCGGGCGATGCAGCGTGCAAGCGATTCCTCCCAATGAGGAATGACTGCGTTGTAGGTCACTTTGAATCGGGTCTTGTCGAGCACACTGTAGAAGGGGCGCTGTGCGGCAGTCGGGAAGTCGTCGCTGAGGATAGCCCGCACAGGTACGTTCTTGATGCCGGCGATGCGCTGTATGGCCACGGCGAAATCATACCACGAAGCCACTCCCTCGTCGGTATAGTTGACGATGCCCGGCACCCACTGGGGTGCGAACAATATCGTCTCGATCGCTTCGGCGAGATCGGTGGCATAAGTGGGCGTGCCGATCTGGTCGCACACCACCTTGAGCCTGGGTTGCTGTGCGCTTAGCCGCAGGATTGTCTTTACGAAGTTTTTGCCGTGGGGAGAGTAGAGCCACGCCGTGCGTATGATGATGCTGTCGGGGGCCAGACCCAGCAGGGCTGTCTCGCCCTTGCGTTTGGTCGAGCCATACTGGGATGTGGGGTTGACCTTGTCGCTTTCGGTATATGGGCGGTAAGACCTGCCGTCAAACACATAGTCGGTCGACAGATGTATGATGCGCAGACCGAGCTCGTCGGCCATGCGGGCGATATTGGTGACAGCGTCGATGTTTACGGCGGCGCATTGCAGCTTCTCTTCCTCGGCGCGGTCTACGGCAGTGTATGCGGCGCAATTGACCACGTGGCTGAATTCGCCCCGTCGCAGATAATTCTCAACGGCGTCGCGGTCGGTCAGGTCGAGGTCGTCTATGTCTATATAGGTGGTGAGGCCCGGGTGGCGGGTCTCAAGCACGTCATATAGTTCGCGGCCCAGTTGTCCGCGGCAGCCGGTTACAAGTATTTTCATCAAAGATGCTATTTTCGTTTTCTGAGTGCAAAGATACAAATTTTTTTGCTGAGTGCAAAGCCTAATCCGGATATGTGTCGGCGGCAGCCCTTGGGCCTGGTAAAATCGTTTTGAGGTCAAAATTGGTGATATTTCAAAAAAAATCATTACCTTTGCTTGATAATTTTGCAATGACGCGCCGCGACTTGTCGCCTGCAATGGCCCTGCGGTGTTGAGTCAATGTTTAACCATTTCTATACAAGCATGTTGGAAGAAGATCGTATATTAAAAATCAATATCGAACAGGAAATGAAGACGGCCTACATCGACTATTCTATGTCGGTGATAGTGTCGCGAGCCCTGCCTGATGTACGTGATGGCATGAAACCCGTTCACCGCCGCGTTTTGTTCGGAATGAACGAGATGGGCAACACATCAGACAAACCCCACAAGAAGGCCGCCAACTGCGTCGGCGAGGTGATGGGTAAGTATCACCCGCATGGCGACTCGTCGATCTACGGCACTGTGGTGCGTATGGCTCAGGATTGGTCGTTGCGCTACACTCTGGTCGACGGTCACGGCAACTTCGGCTCGATTGACGGTGACGGTCCGGCCGCCATGCGTTATACCGAGGTGCGCCTGGCCAAGATGGGCGAAGAGATGCTTCAGGATCTTGATGCCGATACAGTGGATTTTCAGCCCAACTACGACAACTCGCGCCGCGAGCCGGTGGTGCTCCCCACACGTTTCCCCAACCTGCTGGTCAACGGTGCGTCGGGTATCGCTGTAGGTATGGCCACCAACATGCCGCCTCACAATCTCACCGAGTCGATCAACGCCTCGATCGCGCTGCTCGACAATCCCGACATCACCATAGAGGAGCTGATGAAGCATATCCCCGCCCCTGACTTCCCCACAGGCGGCACCATATACGGATATGCCGGCGTGAAAGACGCCTACATGACCGGCCGTGGCCGCGTGATTATCCGCGCTCGCGCTACCATAGAGCAGGAGGCCAATCACGAGACAATCATTGTCAACGAAATTCCCTATGGTGTCAACAAGGCCGATCTCATTAAATATATAGCTGAACTTGTCACCGACAAGAAACTCGACGGTATCGCCGATATCAACGACGAGAGCGACGCCGAGGGTATGCGCATCGTCATAAAGCTGCGTTCTGACGCCAACTCGAGTGTGGTGCTCAACAAGCTCTACAAGATGACCCAGATGCAGGCCTCGTTTGCCGTCAACAACGTGGCGCTGGTCAATGGCCGTCCAAAGACTATCAATCTCAAGGAAATACTCGGCGCATTTGTCGATCACCGCCACGAGGTGGTGATACGCCGCACACGTTACAAGCTGGGCAAGGCCCGCGAGCGCGCCCACATACTTGAGGGTCTGATCATTGCATCGGACCATATCGACGAGGTTATCT
Organism: Bacteroidales bacterium; assembly: GCA_030524765.1. Lineage (GTDB taxonomy): Bacteria > Bacteroidota > Bacteroidia > Bacteroidales > Muribaculaceae > CAG-873. The sequence continues at coordinate 8,249 of JAUNGA010000001.1, forward strand.
CGATTATCCGCAACACACCGCGCGACGAGGATCCCCGCGAGAAACTCAAAGAACGGTTCGGACTCTCTGATGCCCAGGCCCAGGCTGTGGTCGACATGCAGCTCAAGCGCCTGTCGGGTCTCGAGCAGGACAAACTGCACGCGGCCTACAAAGAGGTCGAGGAAGAGATTGCAGGCTATGAACTTATTCTCAACGACGAGACCGTATGCCGCAACCTGATACGCTCGGAACTCGAGGCCGTGCGCGACACCTATGGCGACGAGCGCAAGACCGACATCGACTATACGGCAGGTGATTTCAATGCCGAAGACTTCTATGCCGACGATGACATGATCATCACCATAAGCCATCTCGGCTATATCAAGCGCACCCCCCTCAGCGAGTATCGCGCCCAGCATCGCGGCGGCGTAGGATCGCGTGGCGGCACAACCCGCGAGGAAGATTTTATCGAGCACATCTACACCGCGTCGATGCACTGCTCGATGCTCTTCTTCACCGACCGTGGCCTCGTCTATAAACTTAAGGTTTACGAGCTGCCCGAGGGTACCAAGACCTCTAAAGGCCGCGCACTGCAGAATGTGCTCAGCATCGAGCCCGGCGACAAGGTGCGCGCTTATCTGGCATGCAAGAATCTTGATGATCCTGAATTTACGGGCTCGCACTATCTGGTATTTGCCACCCGTCGCGGTGTTGTCAAGAAAACATCGCTGACCGAGTATGCACGTGTGCTTGCCAAGGGCAAGAAAGCTATCGTCATCCGCGAGGGCGACAGCCTGATAGGCGTAGAGCTTACCGACAATGACAGCGACATACTGCTCGCAGCCCGCAAAGGCAAGGCCAACCGGTTCCACACCTCGGGCCTGCGTGCGATGGGCCGCGTGAGCGCCGGTGTGCGAGGCATGCGTCTCGACGACGACAACGAGGTGGTGGGTCTGATCACAATGAAACCGGATACGGAAAACACAGTGCTGGTCGTATCTGAGAAGGGATTCGGCAAACGTACCGACCTCGACGCATATCGCATCACCGCCCGTGGCAGCATGGGTGTCAAGACGCTAAATGTCACAGAGCGAACAGGTGAACTTGTGGCCTTCGAAAGTGTTAATGATGATAATGACCTTGTCATCATCAACCGCTCGGGCATAGCGCTGCGTCTGCGAGTGTCAGACATCCGCGTGTCGGGCCGTGCTACTCAGGGCGTACGTCTGATCAACCTCGACAAGCGTGGCGACGAGATAGCATCTGTATGCTGTGTGCCCACCGACCCCGAGGAGGCTGTAGAGCATATTGACGGCGAGGAGCTGCCCGAACTGTCTGTCGACGAGCTCAACGAGCCCGACGGCGGCGCAGATGCCGATGATGACATCGAGAACGATAACGAACAATAATTAACCACAACCATAACATAACACATCATGAAAAAACTTACAGTCTTAACCGCCGGACTCCTCCTCGGAGCACTGGCGCTCCCGGCCCAGGAGCAGGTACTTAAAGACGCCGAACGCGCTCTCAAAGGCGGTCAGACTCCCGCACAGGTGATCGAGATCATCACTCCGGCTTTCTCTGACCCTGCTACGGCCAACAATGCCCAGACCTACGTGATTCCGGGCAAGGCTCTTTTTAAAGACTATGACGAGCTGTATGCCCTCAAGCAGTTCAACAAACTGCCCGAAAATGGCGATGCCACCATGGTAAACGACCTTCTCGAAGGTTACAATTACTTTGTAAAAGCTCTGCCTCTCGACACCGTGACCGATGCCAAAGGCAAGGTAAAGACCAAATACTCTAAAGAAATCGTCAGCACTGTGGCCGGCCACTTTACCGACTTCAATGGCGCCGCTCTTGCCGCCTGGGATCTCAAAGACTATAACAAGGCCTACGACGCATGGGAAATCTTCCTGACGCTGCCTTCAAACCCGGTCTTCGGTCCCAAGGTCAACAATGTTCCCGCCGACACGGTCATGGCCGAGGTGCGATTCAACCAGGCTCTTGCCGCATGGCAGGCCGACGAACTGCAGAAATCGCTTGATTCGTTCATGAAGGCCAAAGCCGCCGGCTACAACAAAAAACAGCTGTATGACTACGCTATCGCCGTCGCCACCGGTCTGAAGAACGACGATGCCGTATATGCGCTTGCCAGCGAGGCTGAGCCCATTTACGGCAAAGAAGATCCCAACTATCTGGGCTTCATCATCAACCATTATCTGCAGAAACAGGACTTCGATAAGGCGTTCACCACAATCGACCAGGCTATTGCCGCCAATCCCGACAATGCCCAGTACTATGTTGTAAAAGGCATCCTCTATGACAACCAGAAGAATCCTGCCGAGGCCAAGGCCATGTTTGAGAAAGCAATCGCTATCGACGCCAACAACTCGATGGCTCTCTACAACTATGGCCGTGCGCTCTGCGAGGAGGCATATGCCCTGAGCGACAGCGCACCCACATCGCCCGCCGAAAGCGAGAAATTCTTCAACGAGAAGATCGTGCCCCTCTTCAAGCAGGCCGCCGACTACCTTGAGAAAGCATGGAACATCGACAACAACAATACCGATGCACTCCGTTATCTCGAGAACGTTTATTACAACCTGCACGACGAGAATATGGTGCAGGACGTCAAAGGCCGTCTTGCCATGTAATATCGTCTGACACGAAATATATTTTGCCGGCTGCCATATCTGTGGACGCCGGCATTTTTTTTATGCCAAAATCTTTGCTGTTAGAAAAATAATGCCTAACTTTGCAGCCGATATCGTAACCTCTGGCCGGATACGTAGCCTGCGTATGTTGCGAATAATGTTAACATTCTAAATATCAATTTACAATGGATCTGATTAAAGTAGCCGAAGAAGCTTTTGCAACCGGCAAACAGCACCCCGAATTCGGCCCCGGCGACACTATCACAGTGGCTTACCGCATCAAAGAGGGTAACAAGGAGCGTATCCAGCAGTACCGCGGCGTGGTTATCCGCATCTCGGGCGAGGGCTCTAAGAAACGTTTCACCGTGCGCAAGATGAGCGACAATATCGGTGTTGAGCGTATTTTCCCCATCGAATCACCCTTTATCGACTCGATCACTGTCAACAAGTACGGTAAGGTGCGTCGTGCCAAGCTCTACTACCTCCGCGCCCTCACCGGCAAGAAGGCTCGTATCAAAGAGCGTCGCATCGTCAACAAATAATGTCAGACCCTACGGTCGACAGATTATCCGCCTGACCTGCCCCGGTCGGGCGGATTTATTTTGCCACAATGGATTATTTCTCGCAAAATTTGTTTAATTTTGTGCTGACTGAAAAACAAACGACATAAACACTGATTATGAAACTATTTGACCGACTGACCGCAAAGGCCAAGGCCGACCGCCAGCGCATCGTACTGCCCGAGGGCACCGAGCCGCGCACGCTCAAGGCCGCCGACCGCATCATCGCCGACGATATCGCCGACATAATCTTGATTGGCAACAATGATGAGATAAAACGGATGGCTGTCGACATGGGTCTGTCCAACATTGACAAGGCTACTATAGTCGACCCTGCCGACAATCATGTCATCGACCGTTACGCTCCGCTGCTTTTCGAGCTGCGTCGTCACAAAGGCATGACCGAAGAGCAGGCTCGCCTCACCACTGCAAATCCTCTCTATCTTGGCTGCCTGATGGTGAAATCGGGTGATGCCGACGGTGAGGTGGCCGGTGCGCAGAACACTACCGGCGATGTGCTGCGGGCTGCATTCCAGGTCATCAAGACACCTCCGGGTATAAGTGTGGTATCGGGTGCGTTCCTGATGCTGCTGCCCGACGATTCTCCTTTCGGCGAGAAAGGCGTCATGGTATTTGCCGACTGCGCCGTGCTGCCTGATCCCAGTGCGGAGGAACTTGCCCAGATCGCTCTCTGCTCGGCCGATACCGCACGTAATCTGGCCGATATAGAGCCCCGTGTGGCCATGCTGTCGTTCTCAACCAAGGGCTCGGCCAAACATGAGCGTGTCGATAAGGTCGTCCGTGCCACCGAGCTCGTGCACAAGATGGATCCGTCGCTCATTGTCGACGGCGAGCTTCAGGCTGATGCGGCCATCGTGCCTTCGGTTGCCCATAAAAAAGCTCCGCAGAGCATGCTCAACGGTAAAGCCGACGTGCTTGTGTTCCCCTCGCTTGAGGTAGGCAACATCGCCTACAAACTCGTGCAGCGTTTTGCCGGCGTAGAGGCCATCGGCCCGATCCTGCAGGGTCTCGCGGCCCCCGTCAGCGACCTGTCGCGCGGCTGCTATCCCGAAGACATCTACAAAACCATAATTATGACATGTTGCCAGGCGATTGGCTCTAAAAAGTAAGCTATGAAAATACTTGTTATCAACTCGGGCAGCAGCTCGGTAAAATATAAACTCATCGACACGGCCACAGACACCACAATGGCCGAGGGCGGTGTCGAGAAAATCGGCCTTGCCGACGGATTCCTCAAATACAAACGCGCCGACGGCTCAAAAGCGATCCTCGAGCTCGGCATGACCGATCATCAGGGTGCCATAAAGGCTATCCTCAACTTGCTCACCGACAGCGTAGAGGGCTGCATCAAGTCTTATGACGAAATAGATGCGGTAGGACATCGCGTGGTGCACGGCGCCGAGAAATTCACCGAGAGCGTGCTGATACACGACGAGGTCAAAGACATGATTCGTCAGTGCTACGATCTTGCTCCGCTGCATAATCCGGCCAACATGACAGGCATCGAGGCCATCACCGCCCTGATGCCCGACGTGCCTCAGGTGGGTGTGTTCGACACCGCATTCCATCAGACCATGCCTGCGAAGGCCTACATGTATGCTCTCCCTTACAAATTTTACAAGGAAGATGGCGTGCGCCGCTACGGATTCCACGGCACCAGCCACCGCTATGTGTCTCAGCGGGTGTGCGAATTCCTCGGTCTCAATGCAGCTGATGTGCGCATCATCACCTGCCATGTGGGCAACGGCGGTTCTATCACAGCTGTCGACCACGGCCACAGCGTCGATACCTCGATGGGTCTCACTCCGACCGAGGGCCTGATGATGGGCACTCGTGTGGGTGACGTAGACCCGGGTGCGCTCACCTATCTGATGACCAAGCACAATCTCAGCGTCGAGCAGCTGCAGAAGATCATCAATAAGGAGAGTGGCATGGCCGGCGTTACCGAAATCTCGAGCGACATGCGCGAGATCGAGGCTGCCGTCAATGCCGGTGACGAGCGTGCCAAGCTCGGTCTCGACATGTATGAACTGCGCATAACCAAATATATCGGTGCATACGCGGCCGAGATGGGTGGCGTCGACGTGATAGTCTTCACCGGCGGTGTCGGCGAGAACCAGGCCGGTCTGCGTGCCGACGTGTGCCGTCCGCTCGCCTTTATGGGCGTAGAGCTCGACGAGCAGCTCAATGCCGGCATCCGTGGCGTAGAAGCCGAGATCAGCAAACCTTCGTCGCGTGTCAAGGTGTGTGTCATCCCCACCGACGAGGAGCTCATGATCGCCCGCGACACAGAGGCTATCGTGGCAAAGAAATAACCTTGCCGTCTGCAGACAAGATATTAAAGTCCGGCCCGTGGGGTCGGACTTTATTTATATAGTCGCTCTTAGTCGGACAAAACATAGCTTGCGGACTACTTTATCAAGCTTCTTAACTATTATTAGACAGTGTAATACAACATTGATACTAATTTTTACGTTAAAATTTCGATTCTGTGATTTAGAATCAGAAATAATTTTGTAACTTTGCACGATTTAGCATCTATTCGGTTTAATAAAGAGAAATGAGACAATTAAAAATCACCAAATCTATCACCAACCGCGAAAGCGCATCGCTTGACAAATATCTGCAGGAGATTGGCCGTGAAGAGCTTATCTCTGTCGAGGAAGAAGTTGAGCTCGCCCAGCGTATCAAACAAGGTGACCAGGCTGCTCTCGAAAAACTCACCCGTGCCAACCTTCGTTTCGTGGTTTCGGTGGCAAAACAGTACCAGAATCAGGGTCTGTCGCTTCCCGACCTTATCAACGAGGGTAATCTCGGCTTGATTAAAGCTGCAAGAAAATTCGATGAGACGCGTGGTTTTAAGTTCATCTCTTACGCCGTATGGTGGATCCGTCAGTCGATCCTGCAGGCTCTGGCCGAGCAGTCGCGTATTGTGCGTCTGCCGCTCAACCAGGTAGGTTCGCTCAACAAGATCAGCAAGGCCCTGTCAAAATTCGAGCAGGAGAACGAGCGCCGTCCCTCGCCCGAGGAACTCGCCGAGAGCCTCGACGTGCCTGTCGAGAAGATTGCCGACACCCTCAAGGTATCGGGCCGTCATATCTCGGTCGACGCGCCCTTTGTCGAGGGCGAAGACAACAGCCTGCTCGATGTGCTCACCAACGATGACTCGCCAATGGCCGACGCGACACTCAACCAGGAGTCGCTCTCAAACGAGGTCGAGCGGGCATTGCGCCAGCTGCATGAGCGTGAGCGCGAGATTCTCAAGCTATTCTTCGGCATCGGTTGTCAGGAAATGACTCTCGAGGAGATCGGCGCCAAATTTGAGCTCACACGCGAACGTGTGCGTCAGATCAAGGAAAAAGCCATACGACGACTCAAAGGACAGAAGAGTCGACTACTCAAATCTTATTTAGGTCAGTGACCGACCCCGTGCAAGCCCCGCCCTCAAAGCGGGGCTTTTACGTGGCCGGTACTTGACTTTTTATTTACAAAGCCGCATCTTTTTGCGGCTTTGTTTGTGACTTGAGCGAAATTTGCATTATCTTTGACATCTCAAATCATCACTCTCCATCACAGACCGATGTACAGAAAAGGCAAACTATACTTCCGTTACGGCACCATGGGCTCGGCCAAGACCGCCCTGCTGCTTACGACGGCATACAATTTCGAAGAGCGGCATATGGATTATATGTGCCTGAAACCCGTGATCGACACACGCGAGCAACGCAATGTGATACACTCGCGCATCGGCATCGAACGCGAGTGCCGATGGATATATTCGGGCACAGATCTCTACCGCATGGCTCTTGACCTGTATCGCGACGAGCACCGTATTGTCGACTGGTATCTGATCGATGAAGCACAGTTTCTCACCGAACGTCAGGTCGACCAGCTCGCACGGGTGGTCGACGATCTGGGCAGCAATGTGATATGCTACGGCCTGCGTACCGACTTCCAGACGCATCTCTTCGAGGGCTCGCGACGTCTGTTTGAAATCGCCGATACTATCGACGAGATCAAATCGACATGTAATTGCGGACACAAGACTATAGTGAATGCCCGTATCGATTCGCATGGCGACTTTGTCGACGAAGGCGAGCAGGTCGAGATCGGCGGTGATGACCGCTATGTGGCGGTATGCCGCCGTTGTTGGCGCAACAAGCACATCGAGCAAAGCTCACGTGCCACACTTCCGCTTGATTTGGATTTTGATCACGAACTATTGCCGGAATCATGATAGTGTCAAATCTCGACGACGCCGCTCGTTACGGCGCCATATCAGAGCGTATCGCTCTTGCAATCGACTGGCTTAAGGCAAATACCGGTAATTATCCCGAACCCGGTACATCGGTGGGGATAGGCATGGGAGTGATTGTCAAAAGCGAATCGCCCATGCTCGTCAACCGCGAGATGGCCAGGCTCGAGGCTCATCGCAAATATATCGACATACATGTGCCCGTCAAAGGCAACGAGACGATAGGCTGGGCGCCGGTGGCCGATCTGGTGCACGCACTCGCGCCCTACGACGATGATCGCGATATCGCTTTTTACGGTGACTCGGCACGCAGCCTGCTGCATCTGCGTCCGGGGCAGATTGCCGTTTTTTTCCCCGAAGACGCACATGCGCCAAACATAGGTATCGGCCTGCACACCAAACTTTGTGTAAAGATTCCGTGTTTATAGATTTATGAAAAAATTCATCACCATATCGCTGTTTGTTTTGCTTGCGTGGATGTCGGTTTTTGCTGCGACACCCGATTTTACAAACGAGACAGTCTCATACAAGGTCATGTACAAATGGGGCCTGATCAACAAACAGGCGGGTCGGGCGACCATCAACATACGTCATGAGGGCGACAAGTATCTTATGGCTCTTGTCGCAAGGTCAGAGCCATGGGCCGACAAGTTTTTCTGTGTGCGCGACACACTGATCGGCTCGATGAATGCACGCACTTTCACGCCGATCATATATGAGAAGATGTCGCATGAAGGTGCCGAAGACAAACATGATGTGGTACGCTTCGAGAGACATGGCAATACGGTCACCGGCTATTGCACCCGCCGTGTGATAAAAAAAGGTCAGCTAAAAATCGATGACAGCCGCGTCCTCAAGGCCGAGGGTGTCACTGTCGATATGCTCTCGTCGTTCTACTATATGCGATCGCTGCCATTCGACAAATGGCATCAGGGCCAGCAGTCGACTATCAATATATTCTCGGGCAAACGCAAAGAGTTGCTTACATTCAAATATCATGGCATCGAGGATGTGAAGATCGACGGCAAGGTATATCGTTGCTATCACATCACATTCATATTTACAGGCGACGGAGGCAGAAAGTCATCAGACGACATGGATGCATGGCTTACAGCCGACTCGCGCCGATTGCCGGTGCAACTCGAGGGAAAACTGCCCGTCGGCAAGGTGCGTTGTCAGATCATGGACAATTAATGTTTACAAGCTTATGTCGAGTTACCGTATCAAGAGACTGACCGCAAAAGCCATCAACCTGTGGCGCTATTGTTCGACCGATGTCTGGCGCGACACCCGTCGCAGCCGTTGGATCGATGTGGTCAAGACACTCAATCTGTCGGTACGGTCGTTTCTCAACCACGATATACAGTCGCAGGCGTGCTCGATGACATATCGCACCCTGCTGGCCATTGTGCCGGCTCTTGCGCTGCTTTTCGCAATCGGTCGCGGATTCGGTCTGCAAAATGCATTGCAGGACGAGCTCTATCGTATCTTCCCGGCCCAGCATCAGGCGGTGAGCTATGCCATGCAATTCGTCGATTCATATCTCAGTCAGGCGTCTGAGGGGCTGTTTGTGGGCGTAGGCATAGTCTTTCTGCTCTGGACGATGATCTCGCTGCTCAGCAATGTCGAGGATGTGTTCAATACCATATGGAGCGTGAAACAGGGCCGCAGTTTTGTGCGCAAGATCACCGACTATACGGCCATGCTGATGATCCTGCCTGTCATCATGATATGCGCGGGCGGTCTGTCGCTCATGCTCAGTTCGACTATACGGTCAATCTTTGATGTCGATTTCCTCACGCCATTGGTCTCGTTTATCGTCGAGGGCATGTCGTGGGTGATGACTTGGCTGTTTTTCGGCCTGCTTTACATACTTATACCCAATACAAGGGTCAAGACGGTCAATGCGCTCATCGCCGGCGTGTTTGCCGGCACGGGTTTTCTCGTGTTGCAGTGGGTGTTTGTCACCGGCCAGATGTATGTCGCACGCTACAATGCCATCTACGGCTCGTTCTCGTTTCTGCCTCTTATGCTGATATGGATGCAGCTCACATGGGTCGTGACGCTGGCCGGCGGCGTGATATGTTATTCGTCGCAGAATATATTCATGTATAATTTCGACAATGCCATCCGCAATATGTCGTCGAGCTATTATTCTCGTCTCATGTTGGCTGTCTGCGCCCTGTCGGTGCAAGACTTTGTAGCCGGACGTGGCGCGATGCTTGTCAGCGATGCTGTCAAGCGTTACAATCTGCCGCCTCGTCTTGTGTCGCTGATGTGCGACAAGCTGGTCAAGGCCCGCGTGCTGTCGGTCGTCGAGGTTGATCCCAGACACGAGATCTTCGGTTATCAGCCTGCACTCGACCCGGCAAAACTCACCGTAGCCGAGGTCTTCAGACGTCTCGACTCTATCGGCTCTAAGGATTTTATACCTGATTTCAAGATCAATTTCCCGGGCGTCGCCGAGGCTTGCAGACGTATATACGCCGAGCAGGAGTCACTGACATCGACCATGCTGCTCTCGCAGCTCGAGATAAATCGATCCCCTAAATCCGAATCGTTAACCTAAAACACAATATGGAAATGAAAAAAGTAATCGCAACTCTCAACGCTCCGGGCGCTATCGGCCCCTACTCACAGGCTATCGACACAGGCGCATTCGTCTTTGCTTCCGGTCAGATACCCATCAACCCTGCCGACGGCAAAATCCCCGACGGAATCAAGGCTCAGACCATGCAGGCCATCGCTAACGTTACCGCTATACTCAATGAGGCCGGTCTTACGCTCGACAATGTTGTCAAGACCACGGTATATCTCGCCGACATGGGCGACTTCCAGGCTATGAACGAGGTCTATGGCCAGTCGTTCACCGCGCCTTATCCCGCTCGTTCGGCTGTGGCAGTGCGTGAGCTGCCCAAAAAGGTGCTTGTCGAAATCGAAGTGCTTGCCGCACGCTGATGACGCCGCTGCTGCAAATCGACAGGCTCACCAAGAGCTACGGCGACCGTCTGCTGTTTGGCGACGTCACTTTCGGTATCAACGAGGGCGACAAGATCGGCATAGTGGCCAAGAACGGCATGGGCAAGACTACTTTGCTGTCGATCATAGCCGGCCGTGAGGCCCCCGACTCGGGTTCGGTGATAGCACGCAACGGTCTCACAGTCGGATATCTTGAGCAGAAACCTACTTTCGAGGGTAATCCCACGGTGGCCGAAGCCGCACTCAGCGGCGACGACCCCGTGGCCGCCCTTGTGCGCGAGTACGAGACCGCATGCGCCTCCCCGGGTGATCCCGATGCACTGCAGGACATAATGCATCGTATGGATTCGGCCGGCGCATGGGATTATGAGGACCGTATGCGGCAACTGCTCACACGTCTCAATATAACTGACCTGACAGCGCGGGTCGATACCCTGTCAGGCGGCCAGCGCAAACGCGTGGCCCTTGCCGGCGTGCTTATGCGCAACCCCGATATAATCGTCCTCGACGAGCCCACCAACCACCTCGATGTCGATGTGATAGAGTGGATCGAGAACTATCTGCGTCGCTCGCGTGCCACCTTGCTTATGGTGACCCACGACCGCTACTTTCTCGACCGCGTCTGCAACCGTATCATCGAGATGGCCGACACCACTGTCTACACCTACGACGGCAACTACGACTACTATCTGCGTCGTCGCGCCGAGCGCATCGAGGCGATGACGGCCGAGCTTGCCAAGGTGCGCAATACCCTGCGCCGTGAGCAAGAGTGGATGAGCCGTCAGCCACAGGCCCGTGCAGGCAAGGCGCGCTATCGTATCGACTCGTTCTATGAGCTGAAGGACAAGGAGCGCGCCGGCATACGTCCCGAGAAAGACGTCGCTCTGCAGGTCGAGGCCTCTTATATCGGTTCCAAGATTTTCGAGGCCGAGCATGTCAGCAAGTCATTTGGCGACAAATGCATCCTGCGCGATTTCAGCTATACGTTTGCCCGCTACGAGAAGGTCGGTCTGATCGGCGCCAACGGTGTCGGCAAATCGACATTCATCAAGATGCTGCAGGGAATCGAGCCCATAGATTCGGGCGAATGGAGGCTCGGCACCACAGTGCGGTTCGGCTACTACAACCAGGACGGCCTGCAGCTCGATAAGTCAAAGAAAGTCATCGACGCAATCACCGAGATAGCCGAGGAGGTCGACATGGGCACGCACCGGCTCACACCGATGCAGTTCCTCAGCCGCTTTCTCTTTACTCCGGCCGACCAGCAGAAGTATATACATACTCTTTCGGGCGGCGAGCTGGCACGACTGCATCTGGCCACCGTGCTCATGCAGCGTCCCAACTTCCTTATTCTCGACGAGCCCACCAATGATCTTGATATTGTCACACTCGGCATACTCGAGGAGTATCTGAGCGAATTCGAGGGATGTCTTATTGTGGTGAGCCACGACCGCTACTTCCTCGACAACATAGTCGACCATCTGTTTGTGATGACCGGCGACGGCGAGGTCAAAGATTTTCCCGGTACCTATACCGAATATGCCGCATGGCGCGACGCACAGGTCAAAGAAGCGGCGCGTCCCGATAAAACTGAAAAATCGCGTCAGGCGCCCCGGCCGGCTTCACGTCCTGTCAGGATGACATACAAGGAGCGTCAGGAATTCGAAGCTCTCGAGCGCGAAATCGCATCGCTTACCGACGAGAAGACATCGCTCGAGGCCAAATTCAATTCGGGCGAACAACTCGACGATGTCGCCACGCTGTCGAGACGCTACAACGAGGTCTCTGCTATGCTTGACGAAAAAGAAATGCGTTGGCTCGAGCTGTCAGAGAAGGCATAGAGTCAGTGATTGATACCCTTTATCGCCGCTACGATTCGATCGAGACCGTATTGCAATATGTGGCGTGGACACGCGAAATTGAGCCGCATGAATCCGTCGCCGCCGGCACCGTAGATGGTGCCCGGCGATAGTTGCACGCAGGCTTTCTCGCGTAGCAGTGTGTCGAGTTCTTCGCTGCCGAGTCCTTTGGCCCTGAAATCTATCCACGCGAGATATGTGCCTTCGAGCGGAGAAACCTTGCAGGTGATCAGTTTACCCGTTATCTCTTTGCGCACGAGCAGATAATTGTCATGCAGGTAGCGGCGCAGAGCGTCAAGCCAGGGTTCGCCGTGGTTGTATGCGGCGATTGTCGCCACTACTCCGAAGGGGTTGACGTCACAGACTTCGTTGTCGTTGATGGCGCGGTCGATGCGTGCCCGTATCGCAGCATCCGGCGCTATGATGTTGGCGATCTGCAGTCCGGCGATATTGAATGCCTTGCTCGGCGACACACATATGGCCGACCGCATGGTCATTTCGTGATTGACCGTCGCCCATGGCGTATAGTCATGGCCGGGGTAGGTGAGTTCGCAATGTATCTCGTCGGCGATCACGAATACATCGTTGCGCAGACAGATTTCGGCGATGCGTGCGAGTTCGTCGCGGGTCCATACACGACCGACCGGATTGTGCGGATTGCACAGCAGCATCAGTCTACAGGCCGGGTCGGCGGCCTGACGTTCGAGACTGTCAAAATCTATGGTATAGTAGCCGCGGCTGTCTGCCGCGAGCAGATTGTCGAGAGCTATGCAGCCGTTATTGCGTATAGACGAGAAAAAACAATTGTAGGCAGGCGTCTGCACCAGCACTTTGTCGCCCGGTCCGGTCATTGCCTTGATGATGGCCGACACGGCAGGCACCACACCTGATGTATATATAATGTGTGATGGGTCGATGCTCCATCCGTGGCGGCGCATAAACCAGTCGACCGTCGCCTCATAGTATTCGGCGGGTACGCGGGTGTAGCCGAAGACGCCGTGGTCGACGCGCCGGTGCAGTGCGTCGATGATGCATGGCGCGGTCTTGAAATCCATGTCGGCTACCCACATTGGCAGCACTCCGTCGGGCATCGAATCCCATTTGTAGCTCGCCGAGCCGCGACGGTCTACCGGCGTGTCAAAATCAAATTCGGGCCTCATCGTGTTACGATTATGCAGTCGGCCGGTGCCGGCACATTCTCGTCGATGATGATCTCGCCGTAGCCGTCGGCGACGATCTTGCCTGATTTCGGATTTTTTACGCTTGTTACCTTGCCGCGTATCGAGGCTTGCACTGTGCTCTCCTCAAATGCGAGGTCGCAGTCGGGTGCCATCTCGCAGTCTTCCATTACCAGGTCGTGGCAGTAGCACAGTGGCTGAGTGCCCGATATATGGCAGCGAACCAACCGCAGACCGTGGGAATGCCATGCGAGATATTCGCCTGTGAGCCGGCAGTCTATCAGTGTGACATTGTCGGTGTTCCAGAATGCGTCTTTTGAATCGATGACGGCATTGCGTATCACCACATTGCGGCAATACTGAAACGAATAGTTGCCCTGTTGGCGATAGTCGGCGATGTCGATGTCGGCCGAGTGCATGAACAGATAGTCGGCGTTGGCCACCTCGACATCGCGCATGGTCACACCGCTGCAGTGCCACATGGTCTCCTGGGCGTCGGGTATCACTACGCGCTCGAGACGCAGATCGTGCATCTCTCTGAACATTTTGGGCGCCTCGACCCTTGTGTCGGTCATCACCAGTCCGCTCGAATACCATAGCGCGGCGCGGGCTCCGGGCGTGAAGAGACAGTGGTCGACAGTGAATCTGTCGACATGCCAGAATGGATATTTGCCTTCAAACCGGCAGTTGACAGCCTTGATATCGCTGCAGCGTTTGAGAGCTGACTCTCCGGCATGTATGGTGACATTCTCGAGGTAAAGATCATGTGAGGCGAACAGCGGGCGCTCGCCTCCGAATTCCTTGTCTTTGATGGTCTGCATAGGTGTGATGAATGATTTTCGGTTTTATATAGTACAAAAATACGAAATTTTTTCAAAAAAACAGAATATATTTTTATCAAGTGTGGCAAAAAGTTTGTAACTTTGCATGCAATAAAAATCCAAGCATCATCATATGTCGTCTTTTATTGCAGATAGAGTAGCTATGGACGGTCTTACGTTTGACGACGTCCTGCTCATTCCGGCTTATTCGGAAGTCCTTCCCCGCAGTGTAAATCTTCAGACGCGTTTTTCGCGCAATATCGGTCTCAACGTGCCGGTGGTCTCAGCAGCCATGGATACTGTCACCGAGGCCCAGCTTGCCATTGCCATCGCCCGTGAGGGCGGTCTGGGCGTCATACACAAGAATATGACCATCGCCGAGCAGGCCCGTCAGGTGCATGCCGTGAAACGCGCTGAGAACGGTATGATCTACGATCCCGTCACGATACGTCGTGGCTCGACCGTCGCCGAAGCCTTGCACATGATGGAGGAATATCATATCGGTGGTATTCCCGTTGTCGACGATGCAGGCATGCTCGTGGGTATCGTCACCAACCGAGATCTGCGTTTCGAGGCCGACGCTAACCGCAAGATTGATGAGGTAATGACATCAGAGGGGCTGATCACCACCTCGCAGACCACCAATCTCGAGGAGGCCGCTCGCATACTGCAGCGCCATAAGATCGAGAAACTGCCTGTGGTCGATGCCGCCGGCAAGCTTATCGGTCTTGTCACATATAAAGATATAACCAAAGCCAAAGACAAACCTTGTGCATGCAAGGATAATCTGGGACGTCTGCGTGTGGCAGCCGGTATAGGCGTGACACCCGACTCGATGGTCCGTGCCGAGGCTCTGGTCAATGCCGGTGTCGATGCAATCGTCATCGATACCGCCCATGGTCATTCAAAGGGCGTCGTAGGTGTATTGCGCGACGTCAAGGCCGCCTTCCCCCACATTGATGTTGTGGTAGGCAACATCGCCACTGGCGATGCCGCCCGTTATCTGGTCGACAACGGTGCCGACGGTGTAAAGGTCGGCATCGGTCCGGGCTCGATCTGCACCACCCGCATCATTGCCGGCGTTGGCGTGCCCCAGTTATCGGCCGTATATGACGTGGCAAAAGCGCTTGAAGGCACCGATGTTCCCCTTATCGCCGACGGAGGCATCCGCTATTCCGGCGATATTGTCAAGGCACTCGCCGCAGGTGCTCATTCGGTGATGCTCGGCGGTATGCTTGCCGGCGTCGAGGAGTCGCCCGGCGACACTATCATCTACAATGGCCGCAAGTATAAGACCTATCGCGGCATGGGCTCGCTCGAGGCTATGGAAAAAGGATCAAAAGACCGCTATTTCCAGGGCAACGAGACTGACTCCAAGAAACTTGTGCCCGAGGGTATCGCGGCCCGTGTGCCCTACAAGGGTTCGCTCTACGAGGTTGTCTATCAGATGCTCGGCGGACTGCGTGCCGGCATGGGCTACTGTGGCGCTCCCGACATTGATGCGCTGCACAAGGCTCGCTTCACACGCATAACCAATGCCGGTGTCGCCGAGAGTCACCCCCATGACGTAGCTATCACGAGCGAGGCTCCCAACTACTCGGCAGGACAGCGTTGATTTTATCAGTCGCATTCTAAAAATTAACGCCGTAATACAATAATATGTGTATTTCGGCGTTTTTCTTTTTGATGATATTTTATAATACCGAATCAACCGTCATATTTCAGCAATGAAAAAACAAATTTTGGCAGCCGGCGTCATCTGCGCCTCACTGTTTGCCATTACAGCCAAGACCAACGATCCCGTGCTTATGAATGTCGCGGGTAAAGACGTGCGTCTGAGCGAATTCGAATACCTTTATAACAAAAATAACGCACAGCAGGTGCAGCCCCAGACGCTCGACGAATATGTCGACATGTTTGTCAACTTCAAGCTTAAGGTAGCTGCTGCCGAGGCCGAGGGTATCGACACTACAGATACTTTTATGGGCGAGTATCTCAAATTCCGCAACGAGCTTGCCGATCCTTATCTGCGCGACGACAAGGTGGCCGAGGCTCAGATAAAGGAATTTTATGACCACATGCTCACCGACGTCACCGTCAGCCACATCATGCTGCCTCTGGGCAGCGAGGCTCTTGCCGACTCGCTGTTGCAGGTCATCAAGAGCGGTCAGACTCCTTACGAGACTGTGGCCGAGCAGTTCTCACGCGACCGTTATTCTGCCGGTCGTGGCGGCTGGATGGGTGTTGTAAAAGCCGGACGCTATCCTTGGCCCTTCGAGAAGGCTTCGTTCGAGCTCAGCGAGGTAGGCGAGCTTTCGCCTGTCGTAAACTCGGGCATCGGTCTGCATATCATACGTCTCGAAAAACGCCAGCCGGCTATCGGCGAGGTGCACGCGGCTCACATACTGCTCACCACCCGCAATCAGCCCGACAGTGTTGAGGCCGCACAGGGAGCCAAGATAGACTCGCTCTACAAGGTGGTGACCACACCCGGTGTTGACTTCGGCGAGATCGCAAAACAATATTCTCAGGATCCCGGCTCGGGTTCGCGCGGCGGCGATCTGGGCTGGTTCGGTCCCGGCATGATGGTCAAGGAATTTGACGACATGACATTCTCGCTCAAAGACGGTGAGATCTCAAAACCGTTCCGTACACAGTTCGGGTGGCATATCATATATCGCATCGAGAGCCGTGGTGTCGGTTCGCTCGACGACAACCGCACCACCATCACCGAGGCCCTTGCACGCGACACCGAGCGTGCCGGCGAGGCCCGCAACGCATATCTCAAAGATGTGATCGCCAAATACAAAGGCAGCGTCAACGAGAAGACAATGAAATACGTGGCCGAGGCAGCCCGCAAGCATGGCGACAAGCTTGATCAGTCTCTCATAGAAGAATTTGCCGCGAGCAAGAAACCTGCACTGACATTCAACGGCAAGACCACCACGCTCGGCGAGCTCATCGCCTATGTACCGTCTGTGACACCCGAAGGTCCCGGTGCTGTAGAGAATGCCCTGCGTCAGGCTGCCGACAATCTGCTCAATTCGCTCGCTCTTGATCAGGCACGCGAAGACCTGGCCGATACCAATCCCGACTATCGTAATCTTATCAATGAATATCGCGACGGTATCCTGCTCTTCGAGATCTCAAACCGCAACGTATGGGAGCGTGCGTCGACCGATACAGAAGGTCTCGAGAACTATTTCCGTCAGAACCGCGACAAATATCGTTGGGAAGCTCCAAAATTCAAGAGCTTCATATTCTTCGCGCCCAATGACTCGCTGCTTGATGTGGCTGTGAAATATGCCACCGACAGCATAGCTCCGTCTGTCAAAGGTACCGATGTCACCGCCGCCATGCGCGACCGCTTCGGCCGCGACGTCAAGGTCGAGCGTGTGATCGCAGCCAAGGGCGAAAACTCGATTACCGATTATCTCGGTTTTGGCGAGCCCCGTCCGGCCGACGCCAATCCCCGCTGGAGCAGCTATGCCGCATATCGTGGCCGGGTGATTGACCAGCCCGAGGAGGCAGCCGATGTGCGTGGCGCAGTCGTCGCCGACTATCAGGCCGCTCTCGAGCGTGAATGGCTCGAAGGGCTGCACGCCAAATATCCTGTCAAGATCAATCGTGACGTGCTCAAGCAGGTGAAGTAATACTGCCGTTCACGTATATTAAATACAGACAGAAAGATGGAAGCAAAACTCTCATTGAAGATCGTTGCCGCCGTCTTTCTGTCTTTTTTGTGTATGTCGTGTGGCAAAAATGATGAGAACGCAGCCGACGTGATAGTGCGTCTGGGCAACAGCACACTGAGTCGTACGCAGCTGATGCAGAATATGCCCGGCGGCCTTTCGCCTGACGATTCGACACGATATGCACGTGCTTATATCAACACATGGATAGACTCTCATCTGATCACTGACATCGCATCGCGTGAGATCGACATGGACGAGATCGACCGCCTGACGGCTGACTATCGTCGACAACTGATCATGCAGCGCTATCGCAACCGCATGTTCGAGACTCATGCACCGACAATCTCTGAAGATTCGTTGCGGGCCTATTACGACTCTCATCGTTCGGAATTTGTGCTCGAGCGTCCGCTTGTGCGCGGAGTCTATCTCAAGGTGCCCGACGACGCCGGGGATCTCGCACAGCTGCGACGCCTATACCGTTCTGACAAGCCCGAAGACATCGACCGTCTCGAGAAAGAAGTGCTCAAGTCGGCTATACACTACGACTACTTCCGCGACCGTTGGGTCGATTGGGAACAGATTGAGTCGCGCATACCCTATGATTTCGGCTCAGAACCGGGTGTATGGTTAAAAAACTCGCGTCGTCTCGACGAGTCGCTTGGCGGGTTCACCTATCTTCTCTACATCACCGATGTCTTGCCCGTCGGTTCGGCAATGCCGTTTGAATCGGCTAAACCCATGATTACCCAGCGTCTGCTCGTGCCGGCCCGTCGCGCCTACGAACTTACGCTCACAGGCGCCTTGCGCGAGCGTGCCGTCAAAGATGGCGAGCTCATGATTAACGTCGATATGGAGTGATCTTTTAAGTATCGGCTCTAAATCTGCTTGTCTATCGGCAGACAGCGTGTGAGATAGAGCCGGGCCTCGCTCCATGGAGTGTATATTTCAGAAGAATTTGGCTGCAGAGGCAAAGGCTGCTCGTTGAGGTCGACACGCAGATAGTAGCGGCCCGATCCTTTCGCCCGGAAAAGAATCATTTGCAGGTTTGAGGCCATCGGTACAACATCGAAGTCACGCCAGTGTAATCCGACGGTATCAAAATAATTGGTCATATAGTAGCAGCCACGCAGACGCATAAGCGACAAAAGCGGCATCAGAGTCTCGGCATGACCGAATCTGAAGCATGCTACCGCCGGATTGGTGCCTGCGATGAATGTCTCGGTTGTCGATATAAGGTCGAGCAGCAGGTCAGACGCTATGTCGGCAGGGACCGACGATACTGTTGTGGCGGTACGTTGCAGATACTGACGCATGTTGAAACACGACCACAGTGCATTGTATTCGTCGAGTGAGAAGTATGTCGACGGGTCGCAGTCGACGCTCATGGCTGCGCATCCGGCAACAACATAATACGCGGTCAGCGAGATCTCGCGTTGCTCGGCCTCGCCGGCAAACGGATAGCGCTCGCCCAGCAGGTGACGGGCAGGTGCCGTGGGGCATGCCTGATCGTAGTATTCGTCGTAGGCAGGTTTCCAGACATTCTCACGGCGGAATTCGAGATAATCGTTATTTATGTCGAACGGACGCATCAGCGCAGAGTTGACACGGCCGGCAAGTATGCTGAAATTTATGCGGTTGTCCATACGGTCGAGCTGGTGCAGAAAGCTGAACATGCTCATCATGCAGCGTGGCGAGTAGGATGATATTGCAGTGACAGTCGAACCGCCATCGGCTTTTGAGAATACCTCGCCGAAATTGTAGAAGAGACGTGTGGCAATAGAGCGCTGTTCGGCCATACCGAGCGAATCGAGTGCTCCCCACTGCCCCTTGCTGCGGTTGATGACAATATCGTTGAGCTGGCGCAGACGTCGTCCGGCCGGAGTGATAGTGCCGATCGAGTCGGCCCGCGACAGCCATGCGGCGAGTTTGTTGCAGTTTGATGCCGATGCCGGGTAACGGGCACCGTGCCGTCCGACGTGGTTTATGAAAACAGGCACAAGCGAGTCGGGGTAGACGGCCGGATTGATTTCGGCGGGGTAGGGCATGAGCGAACCCCGGCACTGTGCCCAGGTGTATGACGTTGCCATCGGGTCGGCGGCCGATACTGAGAATACTGCAAGCAGAGCGAATATTGAGACAAATATCTTGCGCATAACTATTGTCTGAGAAATTTTGTTTAATTTTGGCGAAGTTACTAAAAATAACGTATAACTTTACTGAAATGTGCTCAAAAACTCCGATAGAAACTCAAATTAAGCAACTCGACGCACAGATTGCCGCCGGGTGCGACGATACGGCGATGGCTGATCTTTATTACAACCGTGGCCTGCTGTATTGGCGGCTCGGCAAGCGCGGCGATGCCATGAGCGACTACAACCGGGCTGTGGCCCTCGACCCTGCCTCGCCTGCCGCCCAGGCTCTGACAATGGCTCAGGATATCATGGATTTTTACAACACCGATCTCTATAATCCCTAAAGATCGCTTGTGTCGGCGGTTGTCGCCGTGTTTTCTGTTTTTTCGTATATACCGGTCTTTATTGGCGGGGATATATCGTTTTTTGGTAAGTAATTTGTTGTTTTTGGTATTACCAATGGGGCAATCGGTGTGTAAATTTGCATTATTAAAACAGAATGGATAGACAAACATGATGTCGGAGATTCACAAAGCAGAGAGTGACTATGAGTAAAACAATTTTGTCTCTGAGAAAAAACGGATTATGAACACAAACAAGCTGTGTTATGTTTTTCTGATGATGTTGGCTGCTCTCATGCCGATGTCTGTAAAATCGGAAGAGCGTAACAATAATTCAGACATATTGATGGAAAAGAGAAATATCGGAAATTTATTGGCTCTGTATCCGACGCCCGTCACGGTCGTAGGTGCTGAGGTAAACGGGAAGGTAAATTGGCTCGTTGTGTCTCATGTCGGAATAATCGGTCACGACCGTATCCTTGTCAGCATGAGCAAACAGCACTACACCAATCAAGGAATTAAAGAGTCAGGCAGACTCTCGCTCAATCTCGTGAGCCGTGAGATGTTGCCACAGGCCGATTATGTAGGCAGTGTGAGCGGTGATAAAATTGACAAATCAGAGGTTTTCGCATATCATTACGGCGAAAACGGCACACCTGTCATCGACGAGTCGCCGCTGTCAATGGAACTTGATGTTGTCGATGTTTACGACAGTCCGGGTTTTGACAATTTTATCTGCACCATAGCCAACACCTATGCCGACAGAGCCGTGCTCGACGAAAACGGCAAACCAGACTATAACAAACTCAGACCGGTGCTTTTTGAGTTCCCGACATATTCATATCTTGCCGCCGGTCCCGTGCTCGGCAAATGCCGTCAGTTTGAAAAGCAGCCGCACAACTGCCACAAGGAGGTCATGCAGCCCGACGGGATAATCAGGCTGTCGCGGGTGGAGGTTTATCCGGAATATATCGACGAGTATATGGAGTTTGCCACAGAGGTAGGTGAGATATCGCTCATGAACGAGCCGGGTGTGCTGACCATGTATGCCATGCAGCAGAAAGACAATCCGTGCATCATCACAATTCTTGAGAGGTATTCATCCGAAGAGGCTTATCGGAAACATATCGCCTCAGACCATTTTCAAAAATACAAGCAGGGTACGCTGCATATGGTAAAGAATCTTGATCTCGTAGATCAGAAGGCGATAAATCCGGCCAATGTTATAGAAAATCACGTTATTCTTTGATCGACAATGAGAAAATATCTTTCAGTTTTATCAATCATATTGACAACTTTACCGATTATGGCACAACAAAAAATAGTTCAGACGGCCGGGCGCGATCAGCTCGGCGAGTTTGCTCCCGAGTTCGCTCATCTCAACGATGACATACTTTTCGGTGAGGTATGGAGCCGCAACGACCTTTTATCGTTGCGCGACCGCAGTCTCGTCACCATCACCTCGCTCATCAGCCAGGGTATCACCGACAACTCATTGACATATCATCTGCAGACCGCGAAGCAAAACGGTATCACCCGCACTGAAATCTCTGAGATCATCACTCACATCGCGTTCTATGCCGGCTGGCCGAAGGCATGGGCGGCATTCCGTCTTGCAAAAGATGTTTGGAGCGACGATGTGAAAGGCGATGATGCCAAAGCCGAATATCAACGCTCGATCATATTTCCCATCGGAGAGCCTAACGATGCTTTTGCAAAATATTTCACAGGACAGAGCTATCTTGCTCCCGTTTCAACAGAACAGATACCGTTCTTCAATGTGACTTTTGAGCCCGGCTGCCGCAACAACTGGCACATACATCGCTCAACCCGTGGTGGCGGTCAGATGCTCGTCGGTGTCGGTGGCCGGGGCTGGTATCAGGAAGAGGGAAAGCCTGCGCAGGAGATTCTGCCCGGTACGGTAATACATATTCCAGCCAACGTGAAACATTGGCACGGTGCGGCCGCTGACAGTTGGTTCTCTCATCTCGCATTCGAAATCCCCGGCGAGAACACATCTAATGAATGGCTTGAACCCGTCACTGACGAGGAATATCTCAAACTTGAAACCAAATAAGCGCTGAAATATCGGCTTTTACGATATAAAATTACCTTCGCTCCGTAATGCCTATGACATACGGTGCGAAGGTAATATATTTTGTGGGAAATATTGTCGAATCGACCTTTACTTGATAGACAGGGCTATGACGAGTGAAGCGACAACCGAGCATGCGCTTACGATTGTCGAGATGACCGATAGCTTGAACGCGTTGTCCTGGTTGTATTTTGCATTTGCCTGACGCACATTGTTGGGCTCGACATAGATGTAATCGTTCTGACGCAGATAGAAGTAAGGCGACGTCAGCACATCTGACGAGTTGAGGTTGATGCGTGCATATGTGCGCTGTCCGTTTTCCTCGCGGATGATCAGCACATTCTCGCGCTCGCCGTAGGGGGTCAGATCGCCTGCCGCACTGAGGGCGTCAAGTATGCTGAAACGATTGCGGTTGACGCGTATGGTAGACGGTGCATTGACCTCGCCGGCCACAACGACGGTGAAGTTGAGCAGCTCGACACGCACAATTGCGTCGGCAACGTCTTTGCGGATCTCTTCGGTAAGCCGGGCTTGCAATTGTTCGGTGGTCATTCCGGCCACATGCACTGTGCCGAGCATAGGCATGTTGATGTCGCCTTTCGAGTCTACTATATATGTCTGCTGTTTGGGCGATGTGGTGGAATTTATCTCGGCGCGTTTGGCGGGGTTTGAGAGCGGTAGATTGTAGTATGACGTGGTCACAGGCTCGCTTGATGTGACGGTAATGAACAGCTCGTCGTCGGGTTTTATCTCAGGAGCATATGTCATTGTCTGTAATGTGCCCTGCTGACCCTCCAGGTCGGTAAAATAGGGCAGAACGGTCTTATGTGACGAGCAGCTCGTGGCAAGAGCGGCAACAGCGACCAGTATGGCAATCGTCTTGATTTTCATTGCAAGTTTGTTAGTATATATCGCAAATATAACGTATCGGTCTGTAGAATATTGTATTCCCGTTTCAAAAAAGTGCACCGTGGCAGGGTGATGCTGCCACGGTGCTGTATCGGGGTAGTTTTTTGTCAGTTGACACGGAAGCGGTCGGTGCCGTCGTGCAGGAATGCCACGATCTGGTTGGCTGCGGCTATACCTGCGTTGATGTTGGCTTCGGCTGTCTGAGCACCCATCTTTTTGGGCGTGAAGAACACGCGGCCGGCATATTTCTGCTCGAGCTCGGCTGCATTGTCGGGGCGCACGTCAGCGACATATTTGAGATCGCTGCGCTCGGCGAGCGCCTTGTCGAGACCGGCTTCGTCAATGACTTCTTTGCGGGCGGTATTGATCAGCACACCGCCTTTGGGCATCCTGGTGATGAGATCATAGCCGATCGACCGGATTGTCTCGGGGGTGGCCGGAATATGTATCGACACAAACAGGTTGTCGCTGTAAAGCTCGTCGACCGAGTGTACGGGGTGCACGCCGGCCTGTTGCATTACATCATCGGGACAATAGGGATCAAGTGCGCTTACCTGCATGCCGAATCCCTCGGCTATGCGTGCCACGTTGCGGCCCACCTGACCGAATGCCTGAATGCCGAGTCGCTTGCCTTTGAGCTCAAAGCCCGATGTGCCGGCATACATGTTGCGGGCGGCCATGACGGTCATGCCGAATACGAGCTCGGCAACAGCGTTTGAGTTCTGGCCCGGAGTGTTCTCGACCACTACGCCGGCGGCTGTGGCGGCGGCCAGATCGATGTTGTCGTATCCGGCTCCGGCACGTACGACAATCTTGAGGTTGCGGGCGGCTTTGAAGACGTCTTCGCCTACCTTATCACTGCGCACGATCAGTGCGTCGGCGTCGGCCACTGCGGCGAGCAGATCGGCGCGGTCGGTATATTTCTCGAGAAGCACCAGTTCGTGACCGGCCTGCTCGACAACCTGGCGTATACCGTCGACGGCGACTGCTGCAAACGGTTTCTCGGTAGCTACCAATACTTTCATAGTCGCTCGTCTATTAGTGTTTGTACTCGAAATCTTTCATTGCCTCGACGAGCACCTTGACACTCTCGATCGGCAGCGCGTTGTAGAGCGATGCACGGAAACCGCCTACCGAACGGTGGCCCTTGATGCCTACGATGCCGCGTTCGGTGCAGAAGCTTACAAATTCGCTCTCAAGCTCTTTGTACTCGGGTTTCATCACAAAGCATACGTTCATGATCGAGCGGTCGGCGGGATCGGTGACGGTGCCGGTGAATATGCGGCTCGAATCGATGGCGTCGTAGAGCACGGCTGCCTTCTCGAGATCGCGGCGCTCGAGTTCCTTGATGCCGCCGAGAGCTTTGTAGTAGCGCAGGGTCTGCAGGGCTGCGAAAATAGGCAGTACCGGGGGCGTGTTGAACATCGATCCTTTTTTAATGTGGGTGCGATAGTCGAGCATGGTAGGTATCTGGCGGTCGACATGACCAAGGGCGTCGTCGCGTACAATGGCGATGGTGACGCCGGCCGGGGCAAGATTTTTCTGTGCGCCTGCGTAGACAGCATCGTATTTGCTGAAATCGATGGGGCGTGAGAATATGTCTGAGCTCATGTCGCAGATCATGGGGCAGGGCACATCAGGATCTACACGGATCTCAGTGCCGTATATGGTGTTGTTTGAGGTGTAGTGGAAATACTGCGAGCCCTCGGCAACCTGCCAGCCTTTGGGGATGAAGGTATAGTTGGCGTCTTTTGACGAAGCCACGACGTCGACCTCGCCGAACAGACGGGCCTCTTTGATGGCGTTAGACGCCCATGTGCCGGTATCGAGATACGATGCCTTGGTCGACAGGAAGTTATAAGGAATCATGCAGAACTGCATCGAGGCGCCGCCGCCCAGCCACAGTACCGAGAATCCCTCGGGGATATCGAGCAGCTCCTTGACGAGAGCTGTAGCCTCGTCGATTACTGCCTGAAATTCCTTGCTGCGGTGTGAGACCTCGAGCACCGACAGACCTGTGTCGGCAAAGTTGAGGATGGCCTCGGCTGTGTTCTTGATAGTGTAGTCGCTCAGGATCGATGGTCCTGCGTAGAAGTTATGTTTTTTCATACCCAAGAAATTTGGTGGTTGATGTAGGGGCAAAGATAATCAAAATCTTTTGCCCTCACAAATTTTTCGACTTTATTGCAACGGTGATTTTACAACATGCCGGCGCCCGCGTGAATCACGGGCGCCGGCATGTTGTAGGTCAGATCAGATGCGGTCATTTGTCGGTTTCATCGCCTGTCCCGGGTTCGGGCGAGATTTCTTTGACCATTTCGCCTACGTTGATTTTACCTCTGATATAGACGAGGCTGAACTCGCCCTTCTCACGGCTGACGATGACTATGTCGTCGAGTATGTCGGGATTTTCACCGTCGGGTATGCCTCCATATATTATCGCATGCTCGTCTTCCTCATTTGCCTCGAGCAGGATTTCATAGTGCATCTGGGCGAGCATGCGGTCGCAGGCCGCGCTTACCTTCTCGATTGATGATGCCTTTTCGCAGGAGATCACCTCTATGCTCTTCAGGTCGGATATGTATTGCGAGTACTCGCCGTATCCGCCCACGCTTGCGGCTCCGCCTGCCAGTCTCAGCATTGCCGGACCGATGTAGACTGATGTCACGTCGGGCATAGATGCCACCTCTTTGAAGACTTTGGCCTGTGATATGCACGACGGTGCTGTCATGAGAGCCACTATCAACATCAGCATGATGATTAATGTCTTTTTCATTGTATTATGTTTTTAATTGTTTGATCTGCGTTGTTCATCGCCATATCGGCGCGGTTAACGGCATCGCCTGCCATGGCGAGCGTGATATTGAGGCGGTCGAGCACCTCGCGTGTGATTGTGGCCGCCGAGTCGGTGTCGGTAATTTCGATGTACGGGTCATAGTCGTCGACATTCTCGCGGTTTTCGGCCACCGATTGTGCGGGACGGGCGTCATGGGCCTTGCGTATCACCTCGGGAGTCAGCACCGGCTGTGCAGGCTCTACGGTCTCGGTCGGGATGTCGCCTGTAGTATCGGCCGGCTCGGCGACGGTTGCGGTGAGATCGGGCTGTGCGGGCTGCAATATCGACTGCGGATCGGTGTTGCCTGTCAATATCGAGATACCCATCACTGCGGCTACCACAGCTGCCGCCGCCCCCGACAGCCAGGGAAGCCATCGTCGCGAGCGGGCTTCGGCACGTCCGCAGGTGGCGTCGATTATGCGTTGTTCGAGATCGTCGGGTATGTCGGGAGTCGAGTAATCGGCCATCGCGCGGAATATCGCGGCATCGGCCTCGTATCCGTCGGGCAGGTCGGCCGTCTCGGTAAAATATCGGGTGAGCTCGGCTTCCTGAGCGGCGTCGGTGCGTCCTTCATAGTAAAGCTCGAGCAGGCCGGCTATTCGGTCGGGCAGGTGCTTGCTGTTGTTGTCGGAAGTCGTTTTCATATTTCTGTATATTTTTTGTAAAGTTCTTTGATTCGCCGCCGTGCCCTGCTCAGCAACTGTCTGACATTGTCATTTGATAGTCCGGTCAGTACTGCTATCTCGTCGTTTGACTTTTGCTCGAAAGCGCTGAGCCGTATGACGGTCTGCTGGTTTGACGGCAGGGTGGCGATAATGCGGTCGATGATTGCCGATGTCTCGCGGGCCGTGTTGTCGGGAGGTGCGGCCGTTTCGGGTATATTGTCGATCGGCTCGGTCTGTCGTCGTCGTCTGATACGGTCGATGGCCACCCGTCGCAGCACCGTCATGCAATAGGCCGGCAGCGACTGTATGGCATCGAGGCTCTCGCGGGCCTGCCATAGGCGCTCCATGGCGTCTTGCACGGCGTCGGCCGCCTCGTCGCGGTCGCCGAGTATGGCGGCCGCAGCCGCAAACATCGGCTTGTAGAGCGGTACGATCGAGTTTCTGAATGTTGTCGGGTCCATCATCGATTTTTGCTTTTACACCACTATGACGTGACCGCACATGGTGTTGTGACAGCAGAAATGCAAATTTACTCAAAATTTTCACAAAAAAAACAGGCCTCCGCGCTGCGGGGCCTGTCTATGCGGTGTTTTGCGTGAAAACTATACTGTGAAGAACTGCGACATGACGCGTATCATATCGGCATGGTCGGTGAGCGAGGCTGTCTCGCGTACCGAGTGCATGGCCCATATGGCCGCGCCGACGTCGACGCCTCGCAATGGTATCTGGGATGTGAGGATATTGCCCAGTGTCGAGCCGCCTGCCACGTCTGAGTGGTTGACAAAATACTGGCATCGCACGCCGGCTCTCTCGCACAGTGAGAGGAATACGGCAGCCGAGTCGGCATCGGTCATGTACTTGCAGTTGGCGTTGATCTTGACCACAGGACCGCCGCCGAGGGTAGGATGGTTGGTGGGATCTTGTTTCTCGACATAGTTGGGATGCACGCCGTGGGCGTCGTCGGCCGAGATCATGAAAGAACCCGATACGGCTCTCATGTAGTCTTCGTCGTTGCCGCCTGCGGCCGTCGTGATACGGCGCAGTATATAGTCGAGCATGGGTGAGGCCGCGCCTTGCTTGGTGCCTGAGCCAGTCTCTTCGTTGTCAAATATAGCCATGACACGGGTCGATCTGTCGGGTTTCGCGGCGGTGTCGAGCAGGGCGTTGAGGGCTGCATGCACCATCGATAGATCGTCGATGCGTCCCGATGTGATAAATTCGCCGTTGAGACCCACTACGCTGGCACGTGTGGTGTCGTAGAGCGAGAGATCATAGTCGAGGATATCGTCGGGAGACACTCCGAGCTTCTCGGCCACAAGCCGCTTCACGAGTCCGTTGGCATGGGCAGGCGATGCCACATGGCCCAGCACCGGCAGTATGTCTTTTTGCTTTGACAGTTTGTTGCCTTCGTTTACGGCGCGGTTGAAGTGTATTGCCAGATGGGGTATGGTGAGCAGATGGCGGTCAAAACGCACCAGGCGCCACTCGGGGTTGAGCGGATCGGCGCCGCGCATTATCACCCGGCCTGCAAGCGACAGCGGGCGGTCAAACCATGTATATAGTATCGGGCCGCCATAGACCTCGGTGTTGAGCTTGACGATATTTCCGTCGCAGAGCATCTCGCAGTTGGGCTTTACGCGGAATCCCGGCGAATCGCTGTGAGCCGAG
This sequence comes from Bacteroidales bacterium, assembly GCA_030524765.1. Taxonomy (GTDB): domain Bacteria; phylum Bacteroidota; class Bacteroidia; order Bacteroidales; family Muribaculaceae; genus CAG-873. The sequence goes on from JAUNGA010000001.1 coordinate 36,902, forward strand.
ATGATCTTGAACGGCGAGTGGGCCGGCCCCTCGCCTGCGACAAAAGCAAAAACAGCCGAGCCGTTTTTGACGGTATAGTAACGGCCACCGGGCTTGATGTGCCAGGCGTCGCGCATGTCGAGCGCTGTGAATCCGGCTTCGTCGAGATGGTCGGTGACTGTCTTGACGGCCCAGAAGTTGACGGGCGATGCGTCGAGAAACGCCGCGAGGTCTTTGTAGTTCATGACTGATAGTATATATGGTGCAGGGGACGCATGACGTTGCACAGCGTCTGTCCCCAATAGTTCGCAAAATCATCTCTTACGGCAGCGAGGGCTTCATCGGCCAGCTCATCGGGCGCGTCGCGTACGGTTTCAAGCAGATTGTAGAACACCTGGAACAAGTCGGCCAATCCTTCGGCCAGACTGGCGCCTATGGGCGTGTCGCTGTATTTCATGTCTTCCTCGAATACTTCGAGATACGAGTCGTCCTCGCCGAGCACCATCTCGAGGCTGTGGCGCACCGATTCATAATAGTCTTCGTCGAGGGCTCCGTCGATATAGGCCTCGCCGGGCAGATCGGCGGCGAGATCGGTGGCGGCTATGTAGATGCGAGGCAACAGCCGCAGCAGCGATTGCACGAGATCGGTCTTCTCGGTTTCGCGCGCGTGCTCTACAGCTGCGCAGTACTCGTTGCATAGGGCTATGAAAGCCAGGGCGTTGTTGGTCATTGCTGTGGTTGATATAGCTTGTGGTCGGCGATGTATTTGGCCACGCCGGCCGGTACGAAATAGTCGATGTCGCGGCCTCTGGCGATGGCTTTGCGCACAAAGGTGCTCGAGATGTCGATCAGCGGGGCCTCGACCACCTGCATGCCGTCGACCATGCCGTCGGCGATGGGGTAGCCCGGACGGGGGTAGACGATCACGCCATAGTCGTCGAGTATGCGCTGATGGTCGCGCCAGCGGTCGAATATGGCCCAGTTGTCACTGCCGATGATAAGTCTGAATTGCTTGCCGGGATAACGCGACGCCAGCAGGTCGAGGGTGTTGATGGTGTATGACGGCGTAGGCATAGACAGCTCGATGTCGCACACATCAATGTCTTTGGCACCCTTCAGCGCGATATTGAGCATCGAGAGGCGCTTGAGGTCGGGCAGCAGCGTGCCCGGGTCTTTGAGGGGATTGCGGGGTGACAGGGTCAGCCACACCTTGTCGACATATCCCCACTGGCTCAGATACGATGCCAGTATGAGATGGCCGATGTGCACAGGGTTGAACGACCCGCCCAATATACCGATGGTATGCATCGGTCAGGCATTGATAAATGCGGCGATGGCGTCTGATGTCATGCCGACGGCCTTGTCGAGATCGTCGTTGACGATGCGCACGTCAAACTGTGGCGCCAGACTCAGCTCATACTCGGCGCGCCCCACGCGCACGTTGATGCGCTCGGCATCATCGGTGCCGCGGCCCTCGAGCCGGCGGCGCAGCTCGTCGATGCTTGGCGGCTCGATAAAGATTGTGCAGGCTTTGTCGCCATACATCTGCTTGACATTGAGCGCTCCCTTGACATCGATGTCGAGAATCACGTCTTTGCCCTCTTCGAGCTGACGGTCGACCTCGCTGCGCAGGGTGCCGTAATATCGGCCCGGATACACCTCTTCCCACTCGATGAATTCGCCATTCTCGACAGCTTCGCGGAAGTCTTCGGTCTGCATGAAGTGATAGTGCACGCCGTTCACCTCGCCCGGGCGCGGATTGCGGTTGGTGGCCGATACAGAGAACTGCAGGTCGAATGTTCCGGCATCGAGTATGGTGTTGATTATTGTGGATTTACCGCTACCCGAGGGCGCGGAGATCACTATGAGTTTGCCTTGAGACATATGCTTGTTGGTAAGATTAGATAGGCGAAATTATATATAATTCGTCAATTTGCAAAATTTATCGGTATTTTTCGTAGACCTGCATCGAGCGGCGGTGCATGTCGACTATTATCGGGCGCAATACGTCAAGATCGAGGTAGCGCGGTCCGCTGCCGCCGGGGTAGGGGATGGCCGAGCGATAGAGATCACGGGCGCGGTCGCAGGCCGAACTGCGCCAGCCGGTGAGGTCAGGCCCGAAATCGGCCGGGATATCGGTGAGCGTCACACGCCCGACGGACGAGCATGGCGGATAGCCCAGTACGGCCCACATGACCGTTTCTGACGGGTCGTACCCGGGATTTACCCCTTCGATCACAATTGATGCCGTCGATATGTCACGCGGTACAAAGTCCTGATTGGCCACGAATCGCTCGCCTTCGGCCAGATAGTCGTGACCGGTGAGACTATGATAAAACGAGCGCGACACCCCCTCTGTAAATGTCGCGGGGCTCACCGTATGCGAGGCCACGGCATCGGCTGTCAGCCGGCATGCCGTGTTGCAGCGTATGTAGCCTGAGCCCTTGCCGTCTGCGCCGCCTACCGAGTAGTTGGTGCGCACGAGCACACCGTCGGGGGTGTCGGCGACATCGTATCTGACAGCGCCGTTGTCATCGGTCTCGAAGTATGCCGCCGCACCATACGCGTCGATCACGCCGAAATTGGCCTGCACGCCCATGGGACGCGGCAGGGATGCGAGCAGATGCTCGAAATCGTCGACCGAACGGCATTGGCGCAGAGCCAGGGTCATGACGGCGCCCTCGCGGTCTTTATAAGCCGCCGTGTCGGGTGCGAGATTATATGAGGCGGTGTTCATTATGGCGAGTCCTGCATCGTTCATTCCCATCCAGGCCTCGGCGAGCAGCGAGTCGCCGGCATTGAAGAGAGCCACGTAGCCCAGGGTCGAGTCGGTAGGCTCGACGCGGGCGAGGAAATTGTTGTCGGCTCCGGTGTCGCGGTGCTTCCAGAGCAGCGGACGTCCCGAGTCTGATGCTCGGCCGCTGACAATCATAGAGGTACAGCCCAGTACGGTCTGTACGGCCGCCATCAGTGCAAGTAAGGCCAATAGTCGTTTCATATGACAAACTTACATAAAATTTATGTCAATTGCAAAAATATGGATGCAATGCCGTGCAGCTGTCACAAAAAATCCCTATCTTTGCACAGCTAAAACCAGTGCTATGAACGCTAACAGTCTTGTGTCTATCGCCGACATCTCAAAAGACGAGATTCTGAGCCTGCTCGAGCGTGCCCGCTATTTTGAGGAGCACCCCGACAGCAAGATTCTCGACGGAAAGGTGGTGGCGACTCTTTTTTTTGAGCCGTCGACCCGCACGCGCCTTAGTTTTGAAACAGCAGTCAACCGCCTCGGCGGACGCATAATCGGGTTTTCAGACCCCGGTACATCGTCGTCAAGCAAAGGTGAGACCCTCAAAGACACCATCAAGATGGTGGCCAACTATGTCGATCTCATCATCATGCGCCATTATCTCGAAGGCGCCGCGCGGTATGCGACCGAGGTGACCGAGGTGCCTGTGATCAATGCAGGCGACGGCGCCAACCAGCATCCGTCGCAGACGATGCTCGATCTCTATTCGATCTACAAGACCCAAGGCCGGCTCGACAACCTGACCATAACCATGGTCGGTGACCTTAAATATGGCCGCACGGTGCACTCGCTGCTGATGGCGATGAAATATTTCAGGCCGCGGTTCAATTTCGTGGCCTCGCGCGAGCTGGCCATGCCCGAAGAGTACAAGGCCTTTTGCCGTGCCGAGGGCATAGAGTTTACCGAGACTACCGATTTCTCGCCCGAGGTGATCAACAACTCCGACATTATATATATGACACGCGTGCAGCGTGAGCGTTTCAGCGACCCGATGGAATACGAGCGTGTAAAAGACCTCTACACACTGCACAACGCCATGCTCGCCGACTCGCGTCCGAATCTGCGGGTGCTGCATCCGTTGCCCCGCGTCAACGAGATCGACATCGATGTCGACGACAATCCCAAGGCTTATTACTTCGAGCAGGCCCGCAACGGCCTCTTCGCCCGTCAGGCCATCATCACCCGCGCCCTGGGCATCGACCCGCTTAATCCTGATAAAAAATGACAGCAGACAAGAAAGAACTGGCAGTCGCCGCCCTGCGCCACGGCACCGTCATCGACCATATACCCTCTGACGCGCTTTTTGCCGCCGTCAGGATCCTCGGTCTCGAGAATACATCGCACGCCGTCACGATAGGCTGTAATCTCACCAGCGCCAAGCTCGGCACGAAAGGTATAATCAAAGTGGCCGACATGGTATTCGACAGCGATACGCTCAACCGCATCGCCCTGATAGCACCCACCGCTGTGGTTAATATCATCCGCGACTATGAGGTGGTCGACAAGCATCCTGTCGAGCTCCCCGACACAATATCAGGCATCGTCAAGTGCAACAACCCCAAGTGCATTACCAACAACGAGCCGATGACCACACGGTTTGATGTCATCAGCCGCGACCCGGTGACTATCCGCTGCCGCTACTGCAACCACTCGGTGCCTGGCGCCGAGGCAAAGATGCGCTGATGAGACAGCGTTGGAAACCCGGCACGATGCTCAATCCGCTGCCCGCCGTTCTGGTGAGCTGCGCCGCCGGCGGTCGCTCCAACCTTATCACTGTGGCATGGACGGGTACGATCAACACCAATCCGCCCATGCTGTATATATCGGTGCGTCCCGAGCGCTTCTCATACGGCCTGATCAAAGATTCGATGGAATTCACGGTCAATCTCACCACCGAGGCCATGGCCCGCGCCACCGACTGGTGCGGTGTGCGGTCGGGCCGGGATTATGACAAATGGGCCGAGACAGGCCTGACCCCGGTGCCGGGCGTCGATGTCGGTTGCCCGTCGGTCGGCGAGTCGCCATTGTCTATCGAATGCCGCGTGCGCGAGATAATGCCGTTGGGCAGCCATCATATGTTCATAGCCGATGTCGTGGGCGTGCAGGCCGACGAGACTCTCATCGACCCGCAGACAGGTGCATTCGATCTGGGCGCGGCCCGGCTCATCAGTTACAGTCACGGAGCCTACTATGCCACCGGCCAGAAGCTGGGCCGTTTCGGATTCAGCGTAAAAAAGAAATAATAACCCCATAGCGATACACTCAAATGGAAAAAGACACCCAAATCTTCAAACTCATCGAACTCGAGCATCAGCGCCAGAAAAAAGGCGTCGAGCTGATCGCCTCAGAAAACTTTGTCAGCGACGAAGTAATGCGTGCCATGGGCTCGTGCCTGACCAACAAATACGCCGAGGGCTATCCCGGTCACCGTTATTATGGCGGCTGTGGAGTGGTCGATATGGTCGAGGATCTTGCCCGCGACCGCATCAAGCAGCTCTTTGGCGCCGAGTATGCCAACGTGCAGCCACATTCGGGCGCACAGGCCAATATGGCCGTATTCATGGCGTGCCTGCAGCCCGGCGACAAGTTCATGGGCCTGAATCTCGCCCACGGCGGTCACCTGTCGCACGGCAGCCCCGTCAATTTCTCGGGATTGGTGTTCAACGCCATCGAGTATAACGTCGATCCCGAGACCGGTCTTGTCGACTACGACAAAATGGAAGAGACAGCTCTGCGCGAGCGTCCCCGCCTGATAATCGGCGGTGCCAGTGCCTATTCACGCGAGTGGGATTATGCGCGCATGCGCGAGATTGCCGACAAGGTCGGTGCGATCTTCATGGTCGACATGGCACATCCCGCCGGCCTCATCGCCGCCGGTCTGCTCGACAATCCTCTCAAATACGCCCATATCGTCACATCAACCACCCACAAGACACTACGCGGTCCTCGCGGCGGCGTTATCCTGATGGGTAAAGACTTTGAAAATCCCTGGGGCAAGACCACACCCAAGGGTCAGATCAAGATGATGTCGCAGCTGCTCGACTCGGCTGTATTCCCCGGTGTGCAGGGCGGCCCGCTCGAACACGTGATCGCCGCCAAGGCTGTGGCGTTCGGCGAGGCTCTTGCCCCGTCGTTCAAGGTCTACCAGCAGCAGGTGCTCGACAATGCCCGTGCCATGGCGAATGCCTTGACCGATATGGGCTACAAGGTCGTATCGGGCGGCACCGACAACCATTGCATCCTTGTCGATCTGCGTGCTAAATTCCCCGATCTGACCGGCAAAGTTGCCGAGAAGGTGCTCGTCGACGCCGACATCACCGCCAACAAGAATATGGTGCCGTTCGACTCGCGTTCGCCCTTCCAGACCTCAGGTATCCGTCTCGGTACACCCGCCATCACCACCCGTGGTGCCAAAGAACCGCTGATGTGCGAGATTGTCGAGATGATAGACACCGTACTCTCGCAGCCCGACAATGAAGCCGTGATCGCATCGGTGCGTGAGAAAGTCAACGGCATCATGGCCGACTATCCCATGTTTGCGTGGTAAGCGACATTCACATAATAGTAGTAGCTGCCGGCAGCGGCACCCGTTTCGGGTCGCCGCTGCCCAAGCAGTTCTGTCAGCTCGAGGGCAGGCCGGTGGTGATGCGTGCCATCGACTCGCTGCGACGCGCCTTGCCCGACGCGGCCATGACCATTGTACTCGCCGAGAGTGATATCGACCGTTTCTCGTATTTGTGCAACCTGCATCAGTTTGCATCGCCGCAGGTCGTCGCCGGAGGCGCCACACGCTGGGAGTCGGTCAAGCGAGGCCTTGCCACTGTTGCCGACGGCACCCGTCTGGTGATGGTGCACGACGGTGCGCGGCCGTTCCCTACCGAGACCATGATTGAGTCGCTCGTGGCGACTATGGCCGATGATGCCGTGCACGGCGCGGTGCCGGTGGTGCCGGTGACCGATTCGCTGCGCCTGTTGTCAGACGATCGCCTCGGCTCGGTACCTTTCGACCGCTCGCGGCTGCGAGCTGTACAGACACCTCAGATTTTCCGTGCCGACGAGTTGCGGCGTGCCTATGAATTGCCCTATCAGGAAACCTTTACCGACGACGCCTCGGTGATTGAGGCCGCCGGGATGGGCGAGGTGGTACTCACCCAGGGCGACCCGCTCAATCTCAAGATCACACATCCGCTTGACATTACCATAGCAGAGACGATTCTGAACTCAGCCGTTCTATGAATTCGTTGCGCCGCCTCGACATAAAGTACGTCAAGGGCATCGGGCCAAGGCGTGCCGAGTTGCTGACCAAGCATCTCGACATTCGCACGGCATACGATCTGGTGCATCATTTCCCGACGAGCTATCTCGACCGCTCGACAATCTATACCGTCCGCGAGCTTGAGGGAGACATGCCCTCTGTGCAGCTCAAGGGGCGGTTTGTCAGCTTCAATGTGCTGGGCGAGGGGGCCCGCACCCGTCTGGTCGCCTTGTTCAGCGACGGCACCGGCACCATCGAGGTTGTGTGGTTTCGCGGCATCAAGCACATGCGCGAGAATCTGCGCACCGCCACCGACTACATCCTGTTCGGCAAACCCACCACATTCAACGGCCGATGGCAGATGTCGCACCCCGAGATCGACACAGTCGAGCAGGCAGTCGGCCAACAGGGCATGCGCGGCGTCTATCCGCTCAGCGAGGGGTTGCGCAACCAGAATATCGGCTCGCGCCAATTGCATCAGTGGATCACGGCCTTTCTCGACAGCCACGGGGCTTTTGCCGAGACTTTGCCTGCGTCTGTCATCGAGTCGTGCCGTCTGATGCCACTCGACCGGGCTATCCGTGAGATCCACCGTCCGTCGACACCGGCACAGTTGCAGAAGGCTCGCGAACGACTCAAATTCGAGGAACTTTTTTACATTCAGACCGATATGCTCATGCGCTCGCGCCGACGCAAGAGTCAGAGCGAATCGTTCCGTTTTGCCAGGGTAGGGCAGTGGTTCAACTCCTTCTACGCCACATGTCTGCCCTTTGATCTCACCGGCGCTCAGAAGCGCGTCATCAAGGAGATACGGGCCGATGTCAACACTGGCCGCCAGATGAATCGACTCGTGCAGGGCGACGTAGGGTCGGGCAAGACTCTCGTGGCGCTCATGGCCATGCTGCTTGCTCTCGACAACGGCTTTCAGGCCTGCATGATGGCACCCACCGAGATTCTTGCCGGCCAGCATTTTGAGACCATACGCGGCCTTGTCGCTCCGATAGGCATCAACGTACGCCTGCTCACAGGTTCAACGTCGGCCAAACAGCGGCGCATCATCCACGAAGAGCTGCGCGATGGCACACTGCACATCCTCGTAGGTACCCATGCCGTACTTGAGGACCCCGTGCAGTTTCACAATCTCGGTCTTGCAGTCATCGACGAGCAGCACCGCTTTGGTGTGGCCCAGCGGGCACGTCTTTGGTCAAAAGGCCAGTTGCCGCCACACATACTCGTCATGACAGCCACGCCCATACCGCGCACGTTGGCCATGACCGTCTACGGCGACCTCGATGTCTCGGTTATCGACGAGTTGCCTCCGGGGCGCAAGCCGGTCACCACCCTGTTGCGCTACGACGAACAGCGCGAGTCGGTCTACCGCGGCATAGGCAGGCAGTTGGCAGCCGGCCGACAGGTATATATCGTATATCCACTCATCGACGAGAACGAGAAACTCGACCTGCGCTCGCTCAACGAGGGTTACGACACCATTTGCGACATATTCTCAAACTATCGTGTGGCCTTTGTACACGGTAGGCTCAAGCCCGCCGAGAAAGACCATCAGATGCAGCTTTTCGCATCGGGCGAGGCCCGCATACTTGTTGCCACCACCGTCATCGAGGTCGGTGTCAACGTGCCCAACGCCACAACAATGGTCATCGAGAATGCCGAGCGGTTCGGACTCTCGCAGCTGCACCAGCTGAGAGGACGCGTAGGACGTGGAGCCGCCCAGAGCTATTGCATACTCATGTCAAAGCGCAAGATTGCCGCCGACACACGCGAACGCCTTACGCTTATGACGCAGACCACCGACGGATTCGTGATTGCCGAGGCCGACATGCGTATGCGCGGGCCGGGTGACATCGAGGGCACTATGCAGAGTGGCATCCCGTTTGACTTGCACATCGCCAATCCCGCTACCGACGGCGACATCATTGCTCTGGCGCGGCAGACTGCCGAAAAATTGCTCGACAACGATCCTGACCTTGCCTTGCCCGTCAACGCCGCCTTCCGCACGGCCCTCCGCGATGCCTCGGCCCGCACCGCCGACTGGAGCCGTATATCATGAGCGTGCGGTCATGTCCGCCTGGCCGTGGCGCCATGTCATAAATTTTGTCGAGTCAGCTAAAATTCGTATCTTTGAGGGTTAAAAACGACAATATGCGACGAACTATCATATCATTGCTGGCCGCTGTGGCTATGTTGCCCGCATTGGCCGCTCCGATCGATGAGGCACGGGCCCTTTATGACGAGGGACGGTACACCGAGGCCCTCGAGATGCTCGAAACAATGCGGCGCAAGTCGCCACGCGACGGCAACGTCAACCTGCTGCTCGGCTCCACCCTCATGGCGCTCGGACGCTATGACGAAGCCCGTACGCCGCTGACAACAGCCTCCGACCGCGGGCTTGCCGCCGCCACCCTTGCTCTTGCCGGACTCGACATAGACAGCTACAACGTTGATGGCGCCCGTCAGCGCTTTGATGCATATGAGAAGCAGATGCGCCGTGCACGCAAATCGATTCCCGATGATGTCGAGGCCGAACGCAGCCGTCTCGTGACAATGGAGAACATGCTCGAGCGTGTCGAGCGTATCGAGGTCATTGACTCTATCGTGGTTGATGCCGACGGCTTTTTCCGTGCATACAGGCTGTCGCCCGAAGCCGGCAGGCTGGTCGAAGGCGCCACCGTGCGTATGCCCGGAGCTGAGATGGCATTCGTGCCGCAGAACAACAGCGAGATCATCTATGCCGAGGCCGATTCGGCCGGCGTGCTCACTCTGATGGGCGCCGACATACTTGATGACGGCACTGTCGATCATCCGCGTGTCCTGCCGGGCGAGGACCTCTCGGGAGGCGGAAATGCCGCATGGCCGTTCCTTATGGCCGACGGTGTGACGCTCTATTTTGCCAATGACGGTGAGGAATCGCTTGGCGGCTATGACATATTCATGACCCGCCGTAACGATGACGGATACCTGCAGCCACAGAATGTGGGAATGCCCTACAACAGCCCCTTTGACGACTATCTGCTTGCCATTGACGAGACTACCGGCGCAGGATGGTGGGCCACCGACCGCAATCGCATCCCCGGCAAAGTGACCATCTATGTGTTTGTTCCGTCGGCCACCCGTGTGAACATCGAGCCTGACGACAACAATCTGCTCGCGCTTGCACGCATGACCGATATCTCGCTCACTCGCCCCGAGGGTGCCGACTATTCGGCCATCCTCGCCGCCATCGACAATGCAGGCCGGCATACAGCCGACGGCACGAATGTTTCGGCCGACAACGGTTCGTTTGTGCTGCCAATGGGCTCGGCAGGCGTGATTTATCACACCCTTTCTGACTTCAACAATCGCGAGGCACGCTCGGCAATGGCAATGGCTATCAATGCCCGCGCCGAAATTCTGTCTATCACGGGGCGTCTCGATCAGTTGCGCGAGGCCTATCGCCGTGGCGACCATTCGGGCAGCGTCACCATTCTCAATCTCGAGCAGCAGCTCGACGATGCCCGCAGCCGCATGTCTGAATGTATCAACCGCGCCATCGCGCTCGAAACCGGATTGGAATGAAACCCGACTTTGCGGCTATAGTCGCATCGATGCGGCTTTACAACTTCCATACCCACACGCAGTTCTGCGACGGACATTCGTCTATTGACGAGATGGCCAGGGCTGCTGTCGAGGGCGGATTCTCTCATATCGGATTCACGCCTCACAGTCCGGTGGGTATCCCGTCGCCATGCAACATGTCGGCCGACGATGTTCCCGCCTACCTTGCCGCTGTTGACAGCCTGAACGACCGCTACGGCGACCGGTGCCGTTTCTACAAAGGCATGGAGATCGACTACCTTGGCCCGGCATGCAATGCGGCCGACAGCTATTTTTCAGATCTCGGACTCGATTTTGCAATCAGTTCGGTACATTTCATCCCGGCTCAGAATGGCGAGCTCATTGACATAGATGGCCGTTACGAGCGTTTCCGTACCAACATGTTGACCCATTTCGGCGACGACATCCGTTATGTGGTAGAGACATTCTACTCCCGTTCGATTGATATGCTCCGGCAAGGCGGATTCGATATTCTCGGTCATTTCGACAAAATCAGTCAGAACGCATCGTATCATCATCCCGGCATCGAGGACGAAGGCTGGTACCGCTCGCTCATCGACGATTATATCGCCCGTATCATCGACTCGGGCGTGATAGTCGAGATCAACACCAAGGCCCGTGCCGAGCATGGACGGTTCTTCCCCGGCGTACGGTATTGGCAGCGGCTTATCGACGCCGGTGTGCCTGTGCTGGTCAACAGCGACGCACACTATGCCGACCGTTTGTCGGCTTCGCGCGACGAGGCATTTGATATATTGGATTCTCTCGGTTATGGCTGCTGATATCAAACCGCGTCCACTCGAACTGCTTGCCCCGGCCCGCGATGTCGAGACGGCATTTGCCGCCATACGCCACGGAGCCGACGCCGTTTATATCGGCGGGCCGGCCTTCGGCGCCCGATCGGCGGCCGGAAACACCATCGACGATATACAGCGTGTGGTCGACTATGCGCACATCTTCGGCGTCAGAGTCTACGTCACGCTCAATACCATCATTTATGAGAACGAGCTCGACGACGTACGTTCGCTCGTCGCCGGGCTCGACCGCATCGGTGTCGACGCCCTTATTGTACAGGATATGGCTTTGCTCGGCATGGATATTCCGCCTGTCGATCTACATGCCAGCACTCAGTGCGATGGCCGCACCCCCGCCAAAGTGGCCGCATTGTCGGCAGCCGGATTCTCGCAGATCGTGTTGCCGCGCGAGTTCTCGCTCGATATGATACGCGAGGCAGCCGCGGCAGCTCCGTCGGCACGGCTCGAGGTGTTTGTGCACGGTGCTCTTTGCGTCAGCTACAGCGGCGACTGCCAGGCCGGCTGGGTCACTCAGGGCCGTAGCGCCAACCGTGGCGAGTGCCCGCAGATATGTCGTCTGCAATATACGCTTACAGATAAAGACCGACGGCCGGTGCGGCTGCCCGACGGTTCGTCGGCCACCCGGCACTGGCTGTCGCTTGCCGATATGCGCCGCATCGATTCGCTCGGCCTGCTGGCCGATGCCGGTGCGAGCTCGTTCAAGATCGAGGGACGCCTCAAAAGCACGGCTTATGTCAAAGAGGTCACTGCAGCATATTCGCAGGCTCTCGACCGCCTTGTCGCCTCGGCTCCCGACCGCTATGTGCGCGCTTCATATGGTCGTGTAGACCTGCGCTTCACGCCTGATACCGATGCTTGCTTCAACCGCGGTTTCACAAGATATTTTCTTCGTCCGGGCGATTCAGTCGGCATTTCGGCTACGCGCTCGCCCAAATGGATAGGTCGTCCCGTTGGGCGCCTTGTCGCTTCCCGGCCACGTTATATCGTTGTCAGCGCCGATACCGCTCTGCATGCGGGCGACGGTCTGGGCTGGTTTGGCGACGACGGCGTATTCCGCGGTTTCCGTGTCAATCGGGTTGATGACGCAGGCCACATCTATCCGGCCCCCGGCTCCGACATACCGTCGCGCCCAGGCACAGAGCTTTACCGCAACCGCGACAATGATCGCGATGCCATGCTTGCCCGCGACGATACCTCGCTTCGCACGATTGCCGTCACAGCTGTCTTGCGCATGACTTCCGACCGGCGTCCGGTCATCGATCTGACCGACGAGCGCGGTTGTTCTGTCACGGTGGCGTCTTCAGTCCCCTGCACCGACATTGCCCGCACACCGCAGACCGCTGCACGCCGCGGTCTTATGGAGCGTCTCGGCGATACCGTCTATCGTCTTGACTCTCTCGACGACCGCTGTGGCGACGCTTTTATTCCGGCCAGCTTGCTTACGGCTCTGCGCCGGCAGGCCATCGGAGCACTCGACCGTGCATGGCATATAGCTTACCGTCGCAAACGGCGCATTGCAGGCACTCTTGCGCCTGATGCCTTCGCAGGCCTCGAGCTCACCTACCATGACAATGTCGCCAACAGTATGGCCCGCGACTTTTATGAGAGTCACGGTGCGGCTGTAGGGCAGAACGCTCTTGAGGTAAGCCCCCAGACAGGCGAACTGCGGGTGATGACCACCCGATACTGTCTGCGTCGCGAGCTTGGCGCATGTCTAAAGGATCCCGCCACACGCGACCGGTTGCCGGCCGGAGATCTCTGGCTCGACGCACCGCTCGGCCGGCTGCGGTTGCACTGCGACTGCGCCGGATGCCGTATGCTCGTATCAATAAAAAAATCCTGAAATACCACTAATCGTTTACCATGAACTGCAACCGACTGTTTGGCCGTTTATTACTTGCGGCAATATTGTTGACACCGGGCCTTGCACCAGGCCAGACCTCGCTCGACGAGATTCGCGCTACACCCGAGAAAGCCGGAGGTGTCTATTATGCCTATCCTGTCACGGAGAGCCTCAACACTCCCGCCCCCAAAGGCTACAAGCCGTTTTATATAAGCCATTATGGCCGGCATGGTTCGCGCTATCTGATCAGTGACAACGACTACAAGGTGGTGCTTGACCGTTTGCACGATGCGGCCGCGCACAATGCTCTCACGCCGTTCGGTCTTGACGTGATGGCGCGTCTCGACACCGTCTGGCTCGAGGCCCGTGGCCGCGGCGGCGAGCTCACACCGCTCGGCAACCGTCAGCACCACGATATCGCGACACGTATGTATCGGGCCTTCCCCGAGGTCTTTGCTCCCGGAGCCGATCTCTATGCGTCGTCGACTGTCGTGATGCGTTGCGCGCACTCGATGTTCGCTTTCATCGAGGGATTGAAAGAGCAGGATCCCACACTCGTCATTCCCCGTGAGTCGGGTCAGCGCAATATGTGCTTTCTCAACTATCACTCGCCCGAATCAGGCCCTTTCAGCTCGCACGAAGGGCCTTGGTATCAGACCTGGAAACGTTTTCGCGACGCTCAGACCCATCCCGAACGGCTCGTCGCATCGATATTCAGCGACCCTGCCTATGTTGCCACATGGGTTGATCCCGACGAGTTTATGTGGCAGATGTATTGGCTCGCCGTCGATATGCAGAATATGGAGACGCCGATAAAATTCACCGATGTATTTACCCCTGAGGAACTTTATGATCTTTGGCAGGTGTTCAACTTCAACTTCTTTGCCTGCAACTCGTCGTATGCGCCTGCCGGCGGACATTTCACGGCCAACGCCAAGAATCTTGCGCGCGACATCATAGCCAATGCCGATGCGTGCATCGCCGACAAGGATGGGCATGGCGCTACATTCCGTTTCGGTCACGACGGCAATATAATTCCACTCACGGCTCTGCTCAGACTCGACAACTGCTATACTGACGAGACCGATCCGGCCCGGCTGGCATCTGTATGGACCGACTTCAAGATTTCGCCCATGGCATCGAATCTGCAGATCATATTTTTCAAAAACAGATCGGGCGACATCATTGCCAAAATCATGCTCAACGAGCGTGAGATAGCATTGCCCCTCGCCACCGATAATTTCCCGTTCTATCCCTGGCCTGCTCTTCGCGACTATCTCGTCGGCATTTCAGAGTGATGCCCATGCTTCATGGTTAAGAACCCTTTATCCGGGATTCGGCACTATAGATTCGGTCGAAAATCTCGCGCAGGCGTTGCCCGTCGGCGATGATGGCATGCAACTGCTTGAGTCGTGTGGCATTGTCGCTCCACGGTAGACGCACTTTCATGTAGCCGTCGGGCCCGTACTTGTTGATCAGATGGTCTGATGTGCGTTGAAAGTGGCCGTCGCGGTCAAGATGTGGATAATTGGCCATACCGTATTGTATCGTACGTCGTATGATAGTCTCGGCGTCTATGAAACGGTCGGCATCTGCCACCACCAGACCGTAATCGCTGCGGGGAGCCGATTTGCCTGAGGCGCGATGGTCTTCCACCGCTTCGATCATCACTTTGATCTGATCGGCCGTAAAATGATGCCGTACGAATTCGTCGCGACCAAGTATTATGCCCGAATCTATATGATGGCGCTCGCGTCCGTTGGCCAGTCCGAGGTCATGAAAGGCAGCTGTCACATATACCATGTCTCGGTTGAGTTGCGGCATGTGTGCCGCCAGTCTGAGGCTCTGGGTGATAACCATCCTTGCATGGTCGCGGCGATGTGCTTTGTCAAATCTGTCGTAAAGCGGTATGATGTGAGTCTCGACGTAGTTGGCCACATCGGCGTCGACACCTTCGATCACTGGTTGCAGTGCTGTAAGACTGTCTATCATGATGTCAGGCAGCGATGTCGACAGCTCGTCACGCGACTGGTTGCCGTACGTCACCGCGCATGTCGCGCAACGTGCCCTGTGACCCATTTCGATATCAAACACGGCGTCTCCCGCCACAAGAGTCTCGTCGGTCGACCATCCGAGACGGTCGCAGATCGTCAGCACAGGATCCGGGGCCGGTTTGCCATGCGCCACATCGTCGCCGCCTACGACCGTCGCGAAGACATCGGCGAGATTGTATAGCTCTATATATTCGTCGAGCGACCGGTGGCTGCGGCTGCTGGCGATAGCCATGCCGTAGCCCGAGGCGTGCAGCTGTCGCAGTGTGTCGACTACGCCGTCAAAGCATTGTATGTCAACCGTAAGCTTGATTTTGTCGAATATCCGACGGTAGGTCGAGGCAAATCGATCGCTTATATCTGATATTTCAGGCCATATGGCGGCAGGCACATCCTCGAGTCTCAGGCCTATGGTTGCCCTGCACATGGCATCGGTCACCTGCGGCAGTCCGAGTTCGGCGACTGTCGCCTGCATTGTGGCGACAATCAGCGGTGCCGTATCGGCCAATGTGCCGTCAAAGTCGAATATGATGTTTTTTATCGTCATCATGACGTGGTTTTAGAGCTTGTTGACGGCCCGTTTGCGCAACAGGGCCTCGAGATAGTAATAATCGGCGTATATTATGGGCACGTCAATCTCGCCGCCGGCAGGCAGATGTCCCGTCGAGTGATCGAGTATGAAACCCTCTTTTGCATCGGGGGCGAGCGTATAGTTTTTTGTCAGCGATGCGATCGTGGCATCGGCCCTCGAGCGGTAGCGGGCGGCATCGTCGGGGTCTGCATACGTGGCCAGCTCGTATAGTGCCGAGGCTATCAGTGCGGCTGCCGATGCATCGCGCGGCACGGCCGCGTTGTCGTTGACGTCTGTTCCGGGCGCCTTCATATCCCAATAGGGCACGAGGTCGGCAGGCATGTTGGGCAGCGACAGCCACCAGTCGGCCACCTCGCGGGCATGGTCGAGATAACGCCTGTCGCCTGTGTGGCGATAGCACATCGTATAGCCGTAGATGGCCCAGCCCTGTCCGCGGCTCCAGTACGAGTCGTCGGCATAGCCCTGTGCCGTCACACGCATGCGCACACTGCCGTCTGACGGATCATAATCCACTACGTGATACGACGACTTGTCGGGCCTGAAATGGTTGCGCATGGTCGCATCGGCATGACTCACGGCTATGTCGTGGAATCTCTTGTCACCGGTAAGTTCGCTTACCTTGAATAGCATTTCGAGATTCATCATATTGTCGATTATCACCGGATAGCGCCATACCTCGGCGTTATGGTCCCATGAGCGGATGGCGCCGACCCTATGGTTGTATCGGGTCGCGAGAGTTTCGGCGGCTGTGCGTGTCACGTCGAGATAGCAGCTGTCGCCCGTCAGTTCCCAGCCTTTGCCGAAGCTGTCGCCTATCATAAATCCGAGATCGTGCGTGCCTCCGTGAGTCTTGCACATCTCTATATCGCGCGAGAAGGCATCGGCCTCGGCACGCCAGCGCGGGTCATTGGTAAATTCGTACATCATCCACAGTTCACCCGGAAAGAATCCCGATGTCCAGTCGTGGGGATGCACCAGTGTCATCACGCCGTCGGCGTCGATCGAGCGCGGACTGACTTTCATGCCCGTCCGGTTGGACTCTTTCCGGCGCTCTGTGCGTACACGCCTGATTGCGTATTGCAGAGACCGGCCGGCAAGAACAAACGCATCGTCGACATCGTCGGGCGTATAATACAACAATGTAAAACGGTCAGCCGGGTCAAATATTCTGTATAGTTGATAGGCTTGTCTGTAGTCGGCGCGGGTGCTGTCGACTGCCGTGCCCGTTCGCCAGAGATCGCGGGCCACGGCTTGCTGCTTGTCCTCCCATCCGCTGATCTGCTGTCCTGGCCAGTCACCTGCCGGTCTGCCAAGATATGAGGCCAGCAGGTCGAGTGCCTTGTAGAAACTGCGGCCCTCGGCGTCGGTAGATTTGTCAATGCTCATGCCGAGTTTCCCGGCCATTATGAATATGTCTATGAGATGGGTGAGATTATATTGCGAATAACCGTATGACAGTGTGCGCCACATTTCGTGGGGCTGGCTGCCATCGGGCTCGATCTGTGTGAAAATACGTCGTCCGGGCACCTCGCTGATGATGCGACGTGCTATGTCGTCGCGGCCGACATACATCGCGATGGCCGTTACCTGGGCATCGTAGGCCGTCGAGTGGTTGTTGGCCTGATTCGATTCCTCTATACCCTGGTCTGACGTGAGCATCCAGTCGAGCATACGCGCAAACCACTCCTTAAGCCGTCGGTCGTCGGTTGCGGTCCATGCGTTGGAGCCCTCGAGCAGCGCCACGCCG
The DNA here is from genome assembly GCA_030524765.1 of Bacteroidales bacterium. Lineage (GTDB taxonomy): Bacteria > Bacteroidota > Bacteroidia > Bacteroidales > Muribaculaceae > CAG-873. The sequence continues at coordinate 54,605 of JAUNGA010000001.1, forward strand.
TCGAGCATCTCTACGAACGAGTATCCGTCGAGCACGCCATAGCAGCGTCCTTTGTCGCCATTGACGCCCGGCACCATCTGCGCGTACTCAAAGTTGGGATTCATGCGCGTGGCATCGTCGAGAAACCATGTCCGCAGCAGTTCGGCCGCCTTTACGGCATACCGGCGGTCGTCGCTCAGGTACCATGCCAGTGCGAGCGTGGCGATGCGGTCGGCTGTTTCGCCCAGACGGTTGCGGTCCCATTGGTCGATTTCTGGATTGGTGATGCCGTCGCGGTTGATATAGGGCCTGCCGTCGGGTTTTGACGGATCGGGATGAAAGTATCGTGCCAGACTCACGTAGTCGTGACAGTCGCCGCTCGGCGCCGCCTTTTGTTTCATTGTCACCGACAGTGGTTCGACTCCGAGCAGACTGTCGGCGTCGGCTGTCAGGGCGTCGTAGGCAATGGCATACATCGGCCTGTCGAGGCTGTTCTTCACGGCATCGAGGTGGCCGCGGTTCCATACGGCCTGTGCGCTGACCGTTGTTGTCGCGCACAGTATCATTGTGATTGTCGCAAGCAGGTTTTTCATAGTTTTCTGATTTTGATTGCAGACAGTGATGTTGTGGCGCCGTCGGCAGCGTTAAACCGCACTTCGAGCACGCCATTGTCGTCCACTTCGGTCAGGTATCTCTTTTTTACCATGGTTTTCACGCCGGCTTCATTGCCTGGCGCGACATCGCGTTCGACGGTCTTGCCGTTGATGCTTACATCCATCGCTGTCGCCCTGATGTCGCCCGTGCCGGCGTTGCTGCCCAGCATATAGGCCGACAATGCCGACGGCGATGCAAGATCGGCAAACGACAGCTCTACTTCATAAGATCCCGGCACGACATCGAACCGGTAGCTGTCGAGATCTACAAGGCAGCGTTGCAGCAGAGGGCCGTCATCGGTCAGCATTATTTCGTCCTGGCTCACGGCACGTCGGCCGCCGATATGCCCGTAAAGCGATCCTGATGTATATTGGCGGTCGGGCAACCATGTCAGTCCGCTGTCGTCAGAACGGAAATAGCATCCCGAGCCGACATTCACGGCCAGTTCGTCTGTGCCGGTGTCTATGCGTCGGCCGTCGTGCCGCAGAGCCTTGAGCCATATTGTGGCGGCATCGAGCACGGTGCCGTCTTCGGCCGTGAGCACAAGGGTGTTGAGGCCGTCTTTCAGCCCCGCGTCAAATACGGCGGTATGATTCTGCACGGCCTTTGTGCCGGTCGGTCGGCCATTGACTGTCAGCGTCACGATCGGCAGATTGGTGTATATCTTTACAGGACGTGTCACGCAGCCTGCGCTTCCGGTCAGCTCGGTACGGTCGGCCCAGTCGCGCACGGCTATGTGCGCCACAGTGTCATTGGCGTTCCATGACGCGCGGTAGTAGTGATAGACGTCTTTGGCCCGTCGTGAGTTTGTCACCAGACCCTTGTTGTTGATATGTGGCATCGATTCGGCACGGTTGGCCGACGAGAAGTCGATGAAATTCCAGTGTGATGCTCCGGCCACATAGTCGCGCGACTCGATCACAGGCAGATAGTGCTCAAGATATTTCTGCTGATATTCGATGCTGAAATCAAATGGCTCGGGATCGGGCGAATGCAGACGCAGGTCTGAGCCGGCGCCGTATTCGCTCACGATGATACGGTGGTCGGGGTGCTCGCTGTGCTGACGGTCGAGAAATTGCTCAAATCCGTCGAGTTCGCCGCCATACCATCCCTGATACAGGTTCCATCCTTTGACATCGGTGATGTCTGACAATCCGGCGTCATGATACACATCGCTGCCGTGAAATGCCATGGTGCTCAGCCGGGTCGGATCTTCGTCGCGCACCGCTTTCTCGAGCCGACGCGCGAGTGCCGTTGTACGTCGCATCGTTTCGTCCCGGTTGTCAGAAGGCATGCGCAACAAGATCTCGTTCATGTATCCCCACATGACCACCGCCGGATGGTTGCGGTGCGCGCGTATCATCTCGCGCAACATCGTCTCGCAATTGTCGGCGAACTGTTCGCTTTCGGGCACATGGTCTATCACAGGTATTTCCTCCCACGCGATCAGGCCCAGCCGGTCGCACATCTCGAGCACGGCGTCATCTTGTGGGTAATGGCTTATGCGTACAAAATTTGCGCCCATATTTTTGATCATCTGCATATCGCGCCGGTGTTGCTCGTCGCTCAGGGCGGTTCCCATCGGATATTGGTCCTGATGCCGGCACATGCCGCGCAGCTTATAGGGTTTGCCGTTGAGTATGAATCGGCCCTTGTCGTCAAATCCGCAGGTGCGGAATCCGACATGGCTCTGGGTGTGGTCGGTCTCGCGGCCGTCGCGGCTCACCACGGCGTTCACACGATAGAGCGCCGGCTGCTCGGGCGACCACGGCACGATGTCGTTCAGATTGTCGATCGTTATCGCGAAAGGTGTGCCGCTGTGGCCCTTTATGTCAAATTTTTTGTCTTTACGTGCGATTTCATGTCCGTTTTCATCGGCAATCGTGATTGTCAGCGTTACTTTTGACCTTTCGGCGGCATCATTGACCATTGTACCTGTCAGGCCGAGATTCCACGATCCGTCGGCATTCTGTCGCGACACGGCTGTAAACCCTTCGGACGGTCCCGCCGAGATGTCGAGATGCGTTGCGGGCACGATCATCAGACCGGCGTCGCGATACAGACCGCCCATAAACGTGAAATCGGCCGAGTAGGGCGGAATGTCCCTGTCGGCATTGTCGACCGTAACACTCAGCCGGTGTGTCCGGCCGGCATTCACATATGGCGTTATGTCGGCTATGTGAGGCGAATATGCACCGATGTGCGTGGCTACTGTTTTGCCGTCTATGGCTATCGCCGAGCTGTTGGCCGCTCCGTCAAATTTCAGATAGATGCGTTGCCCCTCTGCCGATTGCGGTATCGTGAGGTCGCGGGTATAGACGCCTGTGCCACGGTGATAATTGCGCGTAGCGTAGGCGTCGGTGTTCCATGAGTGTGGCAGACGCACGCTGACGGCGATCGTGTCGCGGTCTGATATAAATGACCATCCGTCATTTATCAGGTATGTCTCGCGGGCCGCGACCGTTGATGCGATGGTCGACGCAGCGGCTATTGTGATGAAAAACTTTGAAATTCCGGTCATGAGAGTTTGTTTTCAGTTCTATCGGGCAAACAGTTTGCGTATCAGATCGGGCCTGTGCAGCCTGTGCAGCGACCGCTCTATGTCGACTTTGTAGGTCCTGTCGTACCAGAAGAAGTATTTGCGCTGCGCCAGCTTCTCGGCCGGGCGGGTGGCCGTATAGACAGGCTTGCCGGTGTAGGGATGCACACCGCTGTAATAGATCTCGGAAGCTACGGTCATCGGTGTCGGTGTGAAATCCTGCACCTGCTCGAGCCTGAAATCGAGTGCCTTGGTCTTGACGGCGAGCTCGGCCATATCAATCTCGTGACAGCCCGGATGGCTCGATATGAAATAGGGTATCAGTTGCTGGCGCAGACCGTGTTTGTGGTTGACGCGGTCAAATATATCCTTGAACTGTCCGAAAAGCTCGAACGAAGGCTTGCGCATCACCTCGAGCACGCAGTCCTCGGTGTGCTCGGGCGCCACCTTCAGTCGACCTGAGACGTGCGACGTGATGAGTTCTTCGTTGTAGCGTCGCGAGGCTTCGTCGGCACGTCGGTCGCCCGACTGATGCATCGACAGGTCATAGCGCACGCCGCTGCCGATAAACGATTTCTTGACGCCGGGCAGCGCGTCTACGCGGTGATAGATGTCGAGCAGCGGCGAGTGATCGGTGTTGAGATTGGGGCATACCACCGGATGCAGGCACGACGGCTTGCGGCACCGGCGACATATCTCGCGGTCGCGGCCGCCCATCGCATACATGTTGGCCGACGGGCCGCCGAGGTCTGAGATATACCCCTTGAAATCGGGCATGCGGGTCACTTGCTCGGCCTCGCGCAATATGGATTCGGGCGAACGCGAGGCGATAAATTTGCCTTGGTGGGCCGATATGGTGCAGAATGCGCAGCCGCCGAAACAGCCCCGGTGCAGATTGACCGAGTGGCGTATCATCTCGTAGGCCGGTATCCGCTTGCCCTTGTATCGTGGGTGGGGCAGACGGGTGAACGGCAGATCGAATGCCGCGTCGATTTCGCCACGGGTCATCGCCGGCAGCATAGGCAGCACTTTGACGCTACGGTCGCCATAGGCCTGCCACAGAGTGGCGCCTCCGTCCATCGAGTTGCTTTGCTGCTCGATATGCTTGAAATTGGCCGACTGGGCGCGCCGGTCGCGCTGACACACTTCCCACGAGTTGAGCACTATGTCGTGTTCGCCGCTCTCGGCAGGCATCTCGGCCGCAGGTCTGAGCACCACACTCTGAGGCAGATCTGTTATGTCGGCGATACGCTCGCCTGCGTCGAGACGGCGCGCCAGCTCTACCGTATTGTGCTCGCCCATACCGTAAAGCAGCATATCCGCTCCCGAGTCGAGCAGTATCGACGGGCGTAGGGCGTCTTGCCAGTAGTCGTAATGCGACAGGCGCCGCAGCGACGCCTCTATGCCGCCGGCCACGATCGGTGTGTCGGGAAAGAGTTCACGCAATATTTTTGTGTAGACGATTGTCGGATAGTCGGGCCGTGCGCCGTGACGCCCGTCGGGTGTGTAGGCATCATCGCTGCGTCGCCGTCGGTTGGCTGTGTAATGATTGACCATAGAGTCCATCGCACCGGCCGACACGCCGAAGAAGAGCCTCGGAACACCGAATTTGCGGAAGTCGCGCAGATCGTCCTGCCAGTTGGGCTGGGGCACGATGGCCACTTTATAGCCGGCGGCCTCGAGTACGCGGCCTATGACTGCCGCGCCGAATGACGGATGATCTACATAGGCATCGCCCGAGAAAAGCACCACGTCGACCGATTCCCAGCCGCAGGCACGCATCTCTTTGACCGATGTCGGCAACCAGTCGGTGGGGCGTAGTGATGTGTAATCTATTTTTTTCATGATTTCTGCATTTCGGTCAGACGGGCCTCGAGTTTGATGATCTCGTCACGCAGTCGGGCCGCCTCGATGAATTCCATTTCTTTGGCGGCGGCGAGCATGTCGCTGCGCAGTCGGTTGATCGAGCGTTGCAGCTCGTCTGATGTCATGTAGGGTACCACCGGGTCGGCCGCGATATTGACCGATGTGGTGTATTCGTTGCCGTAGGGGATGGCTGCGCGTTTGTCGGCCTGGCGCTCGCGCTCGCGTCGCTTGTCCTTGGCCGACATCGGTTTGCCTTTTGCAGTTGTGCGTTCTGATATTTCGTCGGTCTTGTCAAGACCCACTATGGTCTGGCGGGCCTTGATTATCGCTGTGGGCGTGATGCCGTGCTTTTCGTTGTAGGCAAGCTGTATGCTGCGGCGGCGTTCGGTCTCGTCGATTGTCTGACGCATTGAGTCGGTGATGCGGTCGGCATACATGATGACGGTGCCGTTGAGATTTCGTGCGGCGCGGCCCACAGTCTGGGTGAGCGATTTGACGTTGCGCAGAAAGCCTTCCTTGTCGGCGTCGATGATGGCCACGAGCGACACTTCGGGCAGGTCGAGCCCCTCGCGCAGCAGATTGACGCCTATCAGCACGTCAAAGACGCCCGAGCGCAGATCGTCAAGTATGCGTATGCGGTCGAGTGTGTCGACATCGCTGTGGATATATGCCGCCTTGATGCCCATCTTTATAAAGTAGTCGTTGAGCTCCTCGGCCATGCGCTTGGTGAGGGTGGTCACAAGCGTGCGCTCGCCGGCCTCGGTGCGTTTGGCTATCTCTTCCATCAGGTCGTCGACCATCTTGGTCGACGGACGTACCTGTATCACCGGGTCGAGCAGACCTGTGGGACGTATCACTTGCTCGACCACCACGCCCTGGCTCTCTTTGAGCTCGTAATCGGCCGGGGTGGCGCTCACATATATTACCTGATTGGTAAGCGACTCAAATTCGTTGAATGTCAGCGGTCGGTTGTCGAGTGCCGCCGGCAGACGGAATCCGTATTCGACCAGATTGGTCTTGCGCGACAGATCTCCGCCAAACATGGCACGCACCTGCGGCACGGTCACATGGCTCTCGTCGATTATCGTCAGATAGTCTTTGGGAAAATAGTCGAGCAGGCAGAACGGCCGCATGCCGGGCTCGCGTCCGTCAAAGTAGCGCGAATAGTTCTCGATACCCGAGCAATATCCGAGCTCTTTTATCATCTCGACATCATAGGTCACTCGCTCTTCGAGGCGCTGTGCCTCGAGCAGTTTGTCCTCGCGGCGGAAGGCGTCGAGCTGTTCGCCCAGGTCGAGCTGTATCTGTCGCACGGCCGAGTGCTGACGCTCGGGTGTGGTCACAAATATGTTGGCCGGATAGATGTTGAACGAGTCGTGGCGACCCAGCGAGCGCATGTCGTCGGGATGATAAGTCGAGATAGACTCGATCTCGTCGCCCCAGAACACGATGCGCAACACGATGTCTTCGTAGGCCAGCCGTATGTCGATCGTATCGCCTTTGACGCGGAATGTGCCGCGTTTCATGTCGACCTCGTTGCGCGAGTACAGCGCGCCGACCAGCTTGCGCAGGAATGCATTGCGGGTCACTTTCTGGCCTACCTCGACGCGTATGACATTGGCATGGAAATCCTCGGGATTGCCGATACCGTAGAGGCACGACACCGAGGAGATGACGATCACGTCGCGGCGCCCCGACAGCAGCGCCGAGGTTGTGGCCAGACGCAGACGGTCAATCTCGTCGTTGACCATCAGATCTTTTTCGATATATTTGTCTACCGAGGGGATATAGGCCTCGGGCTGATAGTAGTCGTAGTATGAAACGAAATACTGCACCGCATTGTCGGGAAAGAACTGCAGAAACTCAGCATAGAGCTGCGCGGCCAGAGTCTTGTTGTGGCTCAATATCAGGGTAGGGCGCTGCACACGCTCGATGACATTGGCCATGGTGAATGTCTTGCCCGAACCGGTCACGCCGAGCAGTGTCTGGGCCTTGGTGCCGTCGAGCACACCCTCAGACAACTGTGCGATGGCCTCGGGCTGGTCGCCCGTGGGCTTGAACTGGGATGAGAGTTTGAATTCCATTTTAGTCCGGTCTCGTTTATCCTACAAAGATACGCATTTTTATGCGTTTGTCGAGCGGTATGCGTCCCCTGAGATTTTAAAATTTAGTTAAAGCGGGCGCTTTTGACTCTTTTTATGTAACTTTGCGAGACAAACATTACTCAGATGACCGATTATATATTCGAACTACCAATAAAAGTGCGCGACTATGAGGTCGATTCAGAGGGTATTGTCAACAATGCCGTATATCTGCATTATCTTGAACACACGCGCCACGAGTTCTGCGAGTGGGCCGGCCTGTCGTTCCGCGAGATGCACGGCCGGGGTATTGACCCCGTGTTGCGACACGTCGACATCACCTATCTGCGTCCGCTCGGACTGGGACAGAGCATGGTCAGCAAGCTGGCCCTGTCGCGCCGTGGTCCGCTCTTTGTTTTCATTCAGGATATCTATACACCCGACGGACAGCCTGTGCTGAAGTCCCGTGTCGAGATCGCGACTCTCGAGAACGGCCGTCTCACACGCGGCGAAGTGCTCGCAGAGGCATTCAGGAAATATCTCGACTGACATGCAGCCGTCCCGGACCGAAATATACGAGATCTCACGCCTGCTGCAGACCGCGTTGCCGGCCATGACCGAGCCGAGGGCGATTGCCGAGGCCGACTTTGTGGCGCGCAACGGCATACGTGTGCTCGTGCGTGGCTCAGAGCGCTATCCACGTCGGCTTGAGAGCTGTGCCGATTCGCCACGTGTGCTTTACAGCCTGGGCGCATGCAGTCTCGACGCAGAGCATACGGTCGGTATAGTCGGCACCCGTCGTGCCACGGCCTCGGGGCTTGAGTTCACACGCCGGCTGGTCGAGGATCTTGCCGGATGCATCGACAATCTTGTCGTGGTCAGCGGTCTGGCATATGGCATTGATGTGGCTGCCCATCGGGCGGCACTTGCGGCAGGTGTGCCCACGGTCGCCGTGGTGGCCCATGGCCTGAACATGATCTATCCGGCCGATCATCGTCAGACGGCCTCACGCATGATCGCGCAGGGTGGTGCGATTGTCACCGAATATCCGTCAGATACGGTCGTGCACCGCTCAAATTTTCTCGCCCGCAACCGCATTGTCGCCGGGCTGTGCGATGTGCTCGTCGTGGCCGAAAGCGCATCGCACGGCGGCGCTCTCGTCACGGCCCGTCACGCGGCCTCGTATGGCCGCACGGTGTGTGCCGCACCGGCCCGGTGGAACGAACCATCGGCTCAGGGCTGCAATGCTCTTATCGCCGCACGCAAGGCCGAGCTGATCACGTCGGCAGACGATCTGATAAAAGTGATGGGCTGGAAAGGCCGGGCCGATGCTCCGGTCATGCCCGCATTTGACTTTGACGGTCTTGCTCCGGAGGTGCGCGTGATTGTCGACCATCTGCGGGCTAATCCGCGTGATACCTTCGACGATATGGCACGGGCGCTGTCGCTCACGGCACGTGATCTCGGCGCCCGTCTGATGGAGATGGAAATGGACGATATGGTCACATCGCTGCCCGGAGGACTATATCAGCTCAATGTCTGAAACTATCCTGCTGAAATGATTGTTAAATAATTATATACTAACATAAACTACCACAACCTTTGTCATGCCAAGTAAAATCATCCCGCCGTCAGAGCTGATCATCAATCCCGACGGTTCTGTATTCCACCTGCATCTGCTGCCCGAGCAGCTTACCGACCGTATCATCCTCGTGGGCGACCCGGCCCGCGTCAACATGGTGGCCGAGTTTTTCGACACACGCACCTTTGAGGTCTCTTCGCGTGAGTTTCACACCATAGGCGGCACCTACAAGGGCAAACCCATCATGTGTCTGAGCCACGGCATCGGCCCCGACAATATCGATATTGTCGTCACAGAGCTTGACGCTCTGGCCAACGTCGATTTCAACACCCGTGAGGTGCGCGACACTCTGCGCCGTCTCACGATGGTGCGCATCGGCACATCCGGAGCCCTGCAGCCCGAGCTCACCATCGGCACACCGGTTATCGCCGAGAAATCGATCGGTTTTGACGGCGTGCTCAACTATTATGCCGGCCGCAACGAAATCGCCGACCTCGAATTCGAACATGAGTTATGCCGACACACACACTGGAACCCTCTCTGGGCAAAACCCTACGTCGTTGATGCCGACGCCGAGCTGGTCGACCTGATCGGCCGCGACGACATGGTGCGCGGCAACACTATCTCGGCCGTCGGATTCTATGGTCCGCAGGGACGTGAGGTGCGTCTGCCGTTGGCCAATCCCGACCTCAACATGCTCATCGAAGGTTTTGAATTCAAAGGCCGCAAGGTCACCAACTACGAGATGGAGAGCGCGCCTCTCGCCGGTCTGGGCCGTCTTATGGGGCACCGTTGCATGACCGTATGCTCGATCATTGCCAACCGCTACAACAACGAGGCCAATCCCAACTATAAATCAGGTGTCCGCGATCTGATCGCCACCGTTCTCGAGCGCATCTGATTTCTGTCGCCATATATAATCAAGGCCCGGCTTTTGTATTTTCACACAAAATCCGGGCTTTGATTATATGGCGATATAAATGATTTCACAGCTGCAGGAACTGTGACAGATATATAATCACAGATAATAATTTATGATTTTTCGGGCAATACGGGCTATCAGGGCGTCAGCGTCATCCTGATTGCCGGCATAGTCTTTGACGAGAATGGCGAGTGAGAGCCGGCGTCCGTCGGGCAGCTCGATGCATGCCACGTCGTTGACCGCCACTATGCAACCGGCGTCGTTGGTATATCCGCTGCCGGTGCGGTGGGCGAGTTTTACGCCGGGAATGTCTTTGGCTGCGGCGGCGATGCGTCCGGGTGCGCTTTCGCAGCCTGTGAGCAATTGGGCGATGCGGTTCTGCTTGGCCGTCGATACGAGGCTGTCGCCAAATACCTTGCCGATCAACGATGCACATGCCAGCGGACTGCTGCAGTTGTCGTAGCTGAGATCGTGGTCGCGCTGCATCTGACGCTCGGTGTACCGGAGGGTGAATGTGCGGTCGTCGGCGATGCTTTTTACGATACTGTCGGTGGCCGCTACCGACACGATTTTGTCAAACAGTATGTTGCTTGCGTTATTGTCGCTCTGCAACAGCAGGTGCGACAGCAGCATGTCTACCGTCAGTACGGTGTCTCTCACGCCGTAAATCTTTACCATCGGGCTCCATGTGCCGGGGTTGATGTCGGCCGAGTCGATATCGACGGGTCTGTCGAATGTCTCGCCGCGCTTGTCGAGCGTGGCGGCCACCGCAAGGGCCTCATGCAGCTTGAATACGCTCATCAGCGGATAGCATATGTCGTTGTTTACGAGCGTCGTGTCGCCATCCGGGCCGATAACGGCCACACCTACGGTCGCCGGTGCGTCGTATATGCAGTTCTCAATCTCGGTTTTAAGATTTTGGGATCCGTTACATGAGATAAAAGCCGACAATGCGGCGATAGCGACAGAAATTAAAAATTTTCTCATTTGGTCAGACGGTCTATTATTGATTGTATAGATGCGGGCAGAGCGGGCGCGAGCGGACTGCGTGTCATCCTGACTTTCGGCGGATTGTTTTTGATCTGGTCTTTTGCCTCGTCTACTGTCAGATGCTCTGACTCTACGGGATAGATCTCAAAAAAACTGTGCAGGGCTATAGGCGTCGACGAGTTGAACGCTTTCTTGATCCAACGTCCTTTTCCGGTCACGTCAAGGCTGAAAGTGCCGTAGATTATGTCGGCGGCATTGTAGATGCCGCTGTCGTTTGCCTGATAGGCCCATGCGCTGCGCAGTTCGCTGATTTCAATAGTCATGCCGAGCAGTTTGAATATTGCCGGTGACCAGCTGTGATCTTTTTTGTCGGCCAGATGGTCGACGTTCTCGATGTATGTGCCGCCGGTCTTGCGCAAGATATTTTTTATACCGTATTTGCCGGCGACAGAGTCGGAGGTAGCGCCCGAACGTATGCCATCGGTTTCGTTGACAGTCTTCTCGGGCAGGCTGATGAGGTCGATCCACGATATGTCGTCGCGCCTGTAATCGGGGTGGTAGACGCTGTCGAGGCCCGAGCTGTCGGTCTTGCGCTCGTAGAGCCGCGAACGCAGGATACGTGGCGAGTACCGGCCCTTGAATTTTTTGACCTTTGTGAGCGGTATATAGAAATCAGCCATGTGCTCGGCATATGACTGTATGGTGTCGTCAGAGGTCGCACCGCCCGAGTACTCGCGGATGTAGCATATCATGTGCAGTATCGGGCGTTCGGCGGTCGATACGGTCACCTCGCCCAGTTCGTATGAAGTGGCGATCATGCGCACGGTGTCGCATCCGCTCGCGCATGACTCGTCGAGATAGCCCAGGCATTTGACCGTCAGCGGATAGTCTCGATCGCTGACATTGGTAAACACACCGTCGCCATCGGTCATGCCCAATATCGAGCCCGATCGGGAGAATACAGTGGCCGACCCGACAGGCGCTCCGCTGTCGTTGTCGACCACAATGACACGGCTGCCGGCACAGACGGTGATGAAAAAAGTTGACAGGATGATAGACAATAGTAATCGCATGGCTTTCAAAATCTGTGCAAAATTACTCAATTCCGCGTCAAAAATTGTATCTTCGCGGAAAATAAACGGTTATGTCTATTAAAAAATGGAAAACTCTGTCGAGTGAGTATATCATCCGCCGCCCGTGGCTTACAGCCCGGCGCGACAGGGTGCAGCTGCCCAACGGTGTCATACATCCCGAGTATTATGTGCTCGAATATCCCACATGGGTCAATGTAATTGCCATTGACCGCGAGGGGCGATTCATAATGGTCGAACAATATCGCCACGGGCTGCGGAATGTCTTTACCGAACTGGTTGCCGGTGTCGTCGAGCCGGGCGAGGAGCCGTTGGCGGCAGCCCGACGCGAGTTGCTCGAAGAGACCGGCTACGGCAACGGAGAATGGAGTCTCCTGACCGTACTGTCGCAAAATCCGTCATCGACCGACAATCTCACTTATTCGTTCATCGCCCGTGATGTCGAACCGTTGGATAGCCAGCATCTCGATGCCACCGAAGACATTGCGGTGCGGTTTCTTACCCGCGACGAGCTATACGGCATGCTCGTCCGCGACGAGATCAAACAGTCGCTTATGGCCGCGCCGCTCTGGAAATACTTCTGTCAGTGCGCCGATAACATCTGAGGCGTCACAGCCATGCATTGCGTCGCTCGCACACTGCGACCGACTCGCCGAGCATACGCACAAACTCGAGCATCGACCGTTTGCGGTAGGTGTCGCGCAGGGTGTGCACGCAACCCTGCAGCTCGCCTGACGGCACGTCGAGTCTGATGGCCTTGACGCCTGTGGCGTTGTGTATGGTGGCCTCGGCGAGCACGGTGACGAGATTGCTGTTGCGGATGAGCTCGAGCAGTATGTTGACCTCGTTGAGCTCGGCACGCAGCCGCAACTGACGCGACCCGGCTATGCGGTCGAACGCATTGCGGGCCTGCAGCCCGCGGGCCGGCAGTGCGACGTCGTATCTGGTCATGTCGTCGAGAGTGACATGGCCGAGCGATGCCAGAGGGTGCGTCGAGCTGACTATGGCCGCAAGATAGCTTTGAAACAATATATGCGACTCGACTCCGTCGACGGGCTGAGACGGCTTGAATGCCAGCACGAAGTCGACCTCGCGTCGTTGCAGCATCAGCATCAGTTCGGCCATAGGACGGTAATATATGTCGAGCTTGATGTGCGGATAACGGTGCATGAATGTCAGCAGGGTCTCGGTGAGTATCGGGCTGAACGAGTATGTGACGCCTATGCTGAGCTGTCCGGTGGCGAGATCGTTTAGATCGGCGAGACGGGCGGCGCACTGGTCGGCGTCGGCGAGCGTGCGGCGCGCATATGGCAGCAGTTCGCGGCCGGCTTCGGTGAGGGCCACACTGTGGCTGTTGCGGTCGAGCAGAGGTGTGCCGAACTCGTCTTCGAGCTGGCGCACCTGCTGTGACAGAGTGCTCTGGGTGACAAACAGTGCCTTGGCGGCTTCAGAGAAGTTGAGCGTTTCGGCTACTTTGACAAAATATCTGAGCTGGCGTAGTTCCATAGGATTGTATGACAATGGTCAGCGGGTGGCCTGAAATGAGATTTTCTTGAAAACGAATATAGGGATAGTGGCACCTATGACCATACAGGCCAGGATGACTATGCAGGTGAGCCCGTTGTAGGCAAAGAGATAGAAGTATCGGTCGAAGGCCTCCTGACTGTTGTGCAACAGGCATAGGACAAGACCTCCGAAACACCGGTAGGCGTAAATGCCCGGAATCATCGGCAGCAGGGCGGGGAAGAGGCATGTCTCGGCCGGTGTCGCCGCCGATGGCGAGAGAAACACAGCCATTGTGCCCACGATGAGCGACGCGAGCAAGGTGGCCGGTATGATGTGCATCGACATGGCCTGGCCGTCCATCAGCAGGAAACGCACCGAATGTCCGACGGCTGCGATGAGCGCGCAATATATGTAGGCCCTGCGCGGCGGACGGCTGATGGCCGCGAATCCGATGGCGGCTATCGCTGCAAACAATGCGTCCTGTAAAAAATGTATCAGCATATATGATGATTTTATGTCTTAAAACATGCCGGCATGCATCATGAGCATCCCTCCGCACAGACCTATCGAGAGGCAGGCGGTGAGTACCATGGCGTCGATGAACCGGCCGAACGAGCATATGTAATGGCGATAAAGCAGATCACTGAATGAATTGAGAAACGGTATGCCGGGCACGAGATACAGCACACTCGTGCCGATGGCGACGGCAGGCGTTGAGCCCATGCCGAAGAGCATGTCGGTGGCGCCGAGCACCGATGACACGAAGGCGCATATCATGAATGTGACCCGTACGTCGACATGCCGCCCGAGCAACTGCTGTTTGAGATAGTATCCTGCCATAGTGGCCACGGCCACGACGAGCATTGCGATGCCGTCGCCGTCAAACAGCCGGCAGAACGACGCATTGGCTGCGGTGACCAGCGCAAGCACCGCCCACGGGTTTTGCGGTATGTCCTTGACGATTGTCCTGTATCGGCCGTCTACGTCGGCCCATCCGATGCGTCGGTCGGCAATCTCCCAGCTGAGCCTGCTCAATTCGGTGTTGACGTTGAAACTTATGCATGATGTGCGTACGGTGGTGGTCGCGGTGAAGATCTCGTCGCTGTCGTCGCGCCGCACGGTCAGATGCAGATGCCTGGGCATGATGGTCATTTCGGCATGCATGCCGTAGGTGGCCGCGATGCGGTCGATATTTTTCTCGAGGCGTATGCAGGTGGCGCCGCTGCCGAGCAGTGCCGCCCCATAGTCTGCTAAAAAGAGACACATGCCGCGGGCCGTCGGACAGGCCGTGTCGTCAATCATCGTTGAGGTCATACACATTGTCGTTGACATTGTATGAAGGATCGCCCGGCAGGAATAGTTCCTCGCGTTCGGTGCCAAGCTCGATCAGCCGGTGATGACGGCTGCCGCGGGTGGCATGGCGGGCTGCCCTTATAAGATTATATAACATAATTGCAATGAAGAGAGCAGCGATGCAGCTCCAGGTAATTAACGGAGTATTCATGACATTTGTTTTATTTTATGTTTGCAAAGTAAACATTTAATGCATCCGAAAATCGTCGCAGGTCTATGGATTGTCGCGATAGCGGCTATCGGGACTCTAAAAATCGCATTGGTGTCAAACCAAGCAAATGCGGGTGTGTTTTACTAATATGCAAGCAGTCATTGCAATTATAGAGTCTACTTATGGAATCAAATGCTGTAAGTCATAAAGATAATGTGCGCGATCTGATAGAGAAGGTGCTGAGGGTGGTGTTGCCGCTGGCAGTGTCGGCCGGTCTGGTCATATGGATGTTTCACAAGGTCGATCTCGCCAAGGTGCGCGACATCCTGAGCCATGGTGTCGACTACCGCTATCTGGTGGCCATGATGTTTATCACCATGCTTTCGTATATCTGCCGTGGTGTGCGCTGGGGCATACAGTTGCGTGCGGCCGGCATAGCGCGCATATCGCCGGTGGCCGAGAGCGTGTCGATATTCAGCGCCTATGCGCTCAATCTGCTTGTGCCATATCTGGGCGAATGCTGGCGATGCGTCTATATCACCCGCATCAGGCCATGCAAGCTGTCGACAGTCGTCGGCACTGATTTCGGCGACCGTATCTCTGACGCGGTTGTCGTGTTGCTGCTGCTTGGCCTCACCCTGGTCGTGGCCCATCCCGAGATAGACAGATTCCTTGACCGTTATCCGATAGGCGAGGCCATCACCCGCTATACCACCGACGGCATGCTGTGGCTGTGGATAATCCTGGGCGCCGTGGCTCTGGTCGCGGCTGACATCATGCTGCGACACACGCGGTTTGTGCAGGGCATCAACATGAGTCTGCTGCGCATCTGGCGGGGCTTTGCGGTGCTGTTCCATATGCGTGGCACGGGCATGTACATACTGCTGACGATCGGCATCTGGGGATGCTACTTTCTCAATATGTATGTATGCTTTTTTGCCTTTCCGTTTACGCGCGAGCTGATATACGGCAGCGGCATGGCCGGCGGACTGATACCGGCGCTGGTAGCGTTTCTGTTCGGCTCGTTCAGCATCGCCATTCCGTCGAACGGCGGTCTCGGTCCGTGGAATATCGCCGTGATGTTTGCGCTGACTCTTTTCGGCATCAACCAGAGCGACGGCGCGGCCTATTCGATCATGTGCTGGAGTTTCCAGACCATAATGATAATACTGCTCGGTATTTTCAGTATGTTCTACATAATGTTCGGCAAACATAGAGCCGGTTTGAAAAAAATCGACAGATCTGTGTCACAAACTTCCTGAGCCAACGTCATAGATACAGAATCAATACTGTATCAGATATGAAAATCATTCCTTTTTTATTTGTGATGATGCTCGGCGTGTCAGTAGCCGCACGCGATATAACCATGGATGCCGGTTCAGATATAATCGACCTCATACCGGCCGAAGAGCGTGATACTCTGACCACGCTTGTAATCGACGGCGATGTGAGACCGCACCAGCTGTACAAGCTGCAGCAACTGCCGAAGCTGCGATATGTGAGTCTGCCGGCGGTCGATTACGTCGGCTCCCAGACGTTCAGGGGTATGGACAGTCTGCGTCAGGTCGAATTCCGCGGTCTCATCGGTCACATCGACGGTTATCAGTTTTATGACTGCCCTCAGCTGCGGCGTGTCGTCTTTGACGGGCCGATAAACACTACCGGCACGAAGATGGCGATAAATTACCGGCGACTCGAGTCGATCGACCTAAACGGTCTCGTGTTGTCGCTGGGTGCTGTCGAATATCCCGACTGTCCTGCGCTTGTGCTCGACGGTCTGCAGGACCGGGCGATATTTTCGGGAGATGAGTCGGCCGTGCGTCCCGTGACTTTGGCGGCGATAGCGGCCGACACCTCTATGATGGCTGATTTCAACAGACTTGCCGAATATCAGATGGCCGTCATACATAATGAAGATGCCGAAGAATTTCTGCGTAAGATCGCTTACTCGTCGACCGACGAGATGGCCGAATTTGCCGATTCTCTCGGTCTGACAGAGCTGTCTGAAAGACTTGCCGGGACAATGGACGACGCTGCCGGATATGACTTCCTGAAATCAAAACTGGAATTGCTGCAGGAGTCGGCACCCTACGCCGCCGACAGTGTGGCTTTTGATTTCACATATGTCATGGACGATGATCCGTCGCTTGATGACGCGCGCCGGTACTTCGATCTCGACAGCATAGCCGGCGACGGTGATGATATATCGCGCATGAAGCGGCTGATGTACTGGGTGCATGATCTGGTAAGACATGACGGATCGTCATACAATCCCGACGTTCCACGCAGTCTGCGCCATCTTGCCCGGGTATGCCACGACGAGGACCGAGGCGTCAACTGCCGCATGATGGCCATCATGCTCACCGAGGCATTGCTGGCCGAGGGCATACCGGCACGCTATCTGACCTGTCAGTCAAAAGCCTGGGATACCGACAACGACTGTCATGTGATATGCGTCGGCTGGAGCGACTCGCTGGGCAAGTGGGTGTGGCTCGACCCGACCTTCGCGGCATATGTAACCGACGAGAACGGTGTGCCGCTGCATCCGGGCGAGGTGCGCTACCGCCTGCAGAACAATCTGCCACTGGTGCTCAACGATGATGCCAACTGGAACCATCAGTCGGCTCAGACCTTCGACAATTATCTCATGAAGTATATGGCCAAGAATCTCTATGTGATCACGGCCAACAGCATCAATCAGTCAGAGCCCGAGGGAAAAGGCGACTGCCGTCACGGACAGTTTGTGACACTCGCTCCCGTAGGATTCGACTATGAGAGCACAGGCGGTGTCTTGACTACAGACGAGCGACGTTTCTGGGCAGCTCCTGTCCGATGACGTCCGGGCCCGGCTGACTCTGCCCTCAGCTGAGCCTCATACAGCGCCTGCCCGAGCGGGCTGATACGGTCGTGCACTGCACGGCCGTTCTGCATGATGCGTGCGGCCACTGCCGACCGTTGGGGCTCGCTTTTGCCCTTGCCCTTGCTACCGCTCACGCATGTTGTCTCGTGTCCTTGAGCGGCGGTCACGGCTTTTTCCTGCCTGCGTTGCTGCGCCTGCCGCGCCCGCTTTACGCGGGTATCGATCTTGTCGATTATCAGTTTGAGTATCAGTCGACAGCGGGGATCGACATCATCGCCGATCTCAACGCCGTGGTAGATATAAGCAAAGAGGTGCGAGTAGACGATGCCCTGGTTTTCGGGCTCGAGGGTCGAGATGAGATCGATGATCTCGACCGGAAGGTTGAATCTGGTAAGTTGCATTTTAATAAGTGTTTATTTTTTGTTTCGTGCGACAAAGATAGCGCTAATGCAGGCGTCGGCCTCAACTTTTGGTAAGAACGACCAAAAGTTGATGAAAAAAGACGGCCCGTGGGCTCAGCCGAGGTCGTCGATGTCGTAGTAGGCCGATCGCTCGCGGTTATATGCGATGAGTCGGTCAAAGAGCGGCACGGCTGACAGCAGAGAAGCATCGCCGACGAGGATCAGGTGGTCTTGCGCACGGGTCATGGCTACGTTGAGCTTGCGGTCGATCTCTATGCCGTCTTGCTCGAAGATGTTTTCGGTCAGAAAATCGAGCTGATATGGACGGCTGACCGTAAAACCATAGATGATGTAGCGGCGCTGACTGCCCTGAAAGCGTTCGACCGTGTCGATGGTGATGTCGTCGCAGCCCGGCACAGCGAGTTGTGTCAATTGGCTGCGTATGGCCGAGATCTGGTTGCGGTAGGGAACGATTATGCCGATTATCTCGCGCGGGTCGCACTCGGGATGCAGTCCGACGATCCGCGATACTATATCGGTGATGACCCTTGCCTCGGCAGGGTTTGATTTGTCGCGGCACAGATCGTCGGCGGTGACGTTGATAAAGACGACTCTCGACGAGCAGACAGCGTTGGTGAGCCGATCGGCATAGACCGTCTGCGGCAATGGCGCGGTCTGCTGAATCAAGGCTTCGGTGAGTCTGCCGTCATAAAACACCTTGTTGGGGAAGTCGGCTATGTCGTGGTGCATGCGTCCCTGGCGGCAAAGCATGTATCTGACCGAGTCATCGTCGGAATAATGACGCAACAGCCGCTCGAACAGCGAATTGCGGCAATCAGTGAGCCCGATCTGCTGCAGCTCGGGCTCGTTGACACGCGATTGTGCCGGGCGCTGCTGCACGACGGCGGGCAGCTGTTTGTGATCTCCGATCATAACTATCTTGCCGATGGCCGGGCGACCGTTGTTTGTGGCCGCGAGCAATCCGGCCAGATGCGGCTCGAGTATCTGTGAGGCCTCGTCGATAATCGCGAGATCGAAACTTTTGATCTCAAACAGGCTGATGCGTGCGCTGACCGATGCCACGGTGCCGGCAAACACGCGTTGGTCTGCGATCATGCGCCGCACCGCGTCGACAGTGGCGCATGATTGCGCGCGGCGGTCGATCAGCGAATCGATATAGGCTCTGTCGCAGGCGGTCTCAGAGCCGATGCGCAGGAAATCTATGCCGGCATCGACGAGTTTTGAGCATATCTCGTCGACTGCCCGGTTGGTATAGGCCATCAGCAACACCGACGCGCCGGGGTCGGTGAGTGCCTCACGCAGGGTATTCATCAGGCCGAACGAGGTCTTGCCCGTGCCCGGAGGCCCTATGATCAGAAACAGGTCGTCGGCCTGGCGGGTGCGCAATACCAGCTCGTTGAACTCGCCGTAATCGTTGCGGAGCGTACGCGACTGATCGACCGACGGACGGCGCCGCAGCATGAGCAGGTCGCGCCGGGCGGCAGGTGCCGACAGCAGCGCGTGCAGTCCGCGGTAGATCGAGCTGTAAGACGATTCCATGAAATCGTGCTCCATTGCCCACAGGCAGTCATGCCATCGGGCAAAAGGCGCCGCGCTCGACTGCCGGCATCTCAGGTCGAGCAGTATCCTGTCGTCGGTGATTTTGCGTATTGAGCAGCGGAACAGCATGTCTCGCAGTGCATCGGGCGAGCTGTCGGGCGCATAAGGGTAGAGGATGACGATGTCGCCCTCGCGGAAATCGGTCATGTGCTGTCGCTCGCCGCGGAGCATCTCGATCTCGTCGACGGGCTCACGGCTGCCGGGGTCGGGCGACAGCATGGTCAGTCCGATGCAGATATTGCCGGCGTCGAGTTTCTCGCTCACGGGCGATTGCCACACGGCGGCAAGACCCGATGCCTGTTTTGAGGCGTTGCCTATCTTTGACAGCATGTGCTCGGTGGCTACAAAGCGTGTCATGCGCCTGTAGTATGCCAGCTCGAGCGGCGATGCATCGTGCAGGGGCTGCAGCAGTTCGTTGAGCTGAGGGCGGGTATAGCGCTGCCACAGTACCGACGGGCCATTGGTGTTGAGCCGGTCGATGTCGAGGGTCTCGAGCGATGCGAATCCGCTGCGTGTGAATTCAAACTCCTGCGCCACAATCTGATTGCGCACTTTCAGGGCCTCGAACACCAGCCTCGGGGCGAAGCCCGGCGCCAGCAGCGGTTCGGCATATCTCGAGTAGAGCAGCATGGCCTGCAGCTGCCGGTATCTGTCGGGAAATGTATATCGCAACAGTGTGATATAAAGTAACAGCTGCACGTGATGGGTGACGCTCTGCCGGGGCTGTCCGGCAAAATTCTGCGGCCACTCGCCCTTGCCGGCTTTCTGCTCGATGAGCAGCGTATAGTCGAGCGAGAGCAGATCCATGCGGCCCTGCAGGCCGAGACGTTCGGAGTAGAACGATGGCTCGAGTATCACCTGACGCGGGTCGTAGGTGCTGACCGCATCGACCAGATCGTGTCCGAGAGCCTTGCGTATGTTGTCGTGCTGGCGTCGTGCCTCGTCGTGAAATGATCGTGAAATGTCGCAGGATGCCAGGCTGAGGGCGTTGCGGCCGAAAAATTCGCGTATGCTGTCGGGGTAGGGGATGTCATGGCCGGCAGAGTGCACCGCCTCGTCGAGCAGTTGCGAGGCAAAATTGCCGAGCGTGACAGCCTCGGTGTTGGGTGCCGGCGATATCTTTTTGAGCAGACTCACGACCGGCGAAGTCGTGTATGTCTCGAAACAGCTTGCGATCTGCGATATGTTTATCAGGTAATCGGGCTGATAGATGATCAGATCGGCCGTGATGACGCTGTCGTCGCGCCGTCGCGGCATGATGAGATTGAGCTGATCGCCCGGTGTGATCAGCGAGGCGAGATATGACCGGTCGTAGGGATAGTTTCTGCCGCATTCGCGCCATGCCACGGTCACCGGCTCAGTGTCGGATGACTGTGTGCGGCCATAAATGTAATCATCGTCGATGCGGTCGGCTGTTATGCGCAGGCAGTCGGTCATGAGCAAACCGGCCGGAGCCTCGTCGGGATTACTGCCGGCATTGCCGATCAATCCGGCAGGAGCCTCGACACCGCTTACGAGCGCCACAAATCGTGCTACGGCCGAGATGTCGGCGGCGAGATTGGCGGCAGTAGGGTTCTCGGCAGGATTGCGCAGGCGCACCCGCGCGTCGTTGACCGCGCGTGTCAGCTGCGGCGTGGCGCCATGTTCCTTGAGCAGATAGTCGGTTTTGGCAAAGGCTCCTATGAGCGCAAGGCCGCAGTCGGCAGTAGCCGTATCAATAAAGCGGTGGTAAAGACGCGACAGGATGTAATAGCGGTCGGCTATTTCGCGATCATCTGCGGTCAGATCGCAAAGTTCGTCAAAGAATACATCATGCGTGGTCATATCAGATACAAAGTTAGTAAAAAATAGCCGAACAAGCGTCTGTGTCATTACGTTTAGTAATAAAAAAATGCAGACAAAAACCACTCATCCCGATTTGCGGCCTACTCCGCGTCAATTCATACTGGGCAATCTGTGCATCCTCACGGCCACATTGTTTTTCGGCGTAAACATACCTGTGGTAAAAGACCTCATACCGCACTGGATGTCGGCGATGGATGTGACAGTGTTCCGTCTGGCAGGCGGATGTGTGCTGATGTGGCTCGTGTCGTTGTTTGTGCGCACCACACCGATAGCCCGTGGCGACTGGATGCGTGTCATCCTTGGCGGCGGCCTGGGCATGTTCTCGTTTATATTTCTTTTCAATCTGTCGCTGCGCTACGGCAGCCCTATCGACGTGTCGATAATCATGACTCTGCCGCCGGTATTCATATTCCTGTACAATCTGATTTTCCGACATCGGCGCTCGGGCACGATCGAGTATATAGGAGTGGCTGTGGGGCTGGCCGGAGCATGCCTGGTCATCGTGGCCGGCGGCACATCGGCCAAGGGTGGCTCAGACCATCTGTTGGGCGATCTGCTGGCCGTGGCAAGCGCACTCTGCTATGCGTTCTATCTGATCGTGCTCGAGGGGCCATCGCACACCTATCGCCCTGTGTCGCTGCTGCGATGGGTGTTTCTGTTTGCATCGGTCCCGGCACTCTTTCTGATTCCCGATTTTGTCAAGGCTCCGATATTCTCGGCCGGTACGGCCGAGGCATGGGGGCTGATCGGTTTTGTGGTGCTGTGCCCGACGTTTCTGGCCTACTTCCTTTTGTCGCCCGCGACCAAAATGATCGGCAGCGATATGGTGTCGATATATCAGTATCTTGTGCCGGTATTCGCCACAATCGGTTCGGTGGTGATGCACCTCGAGGTTCTGAAGACTGTGCAGGCTGTCGCGATGGCTGTCATTGTCGGCGGCATGGTGCTTACCGAGATCGGCAAGCGCCGCCATGCAGAATCAGGTCGGACAGACGGCGGCGCAACGAGTCGATGAGCATGGCTGTCAGATAGATCGCCACGCACAGGCCGAGCATGGCGAGGGTGAACCGGGTCAGCGACAGGTCGCACCACAGTGAGCGTACGGCCGGTTTCATAAAGCCGGTCCAGACGGGTGGCGCCTTGTGTATCAGGTACACCGCAAAAGACGACCGGGCGGCATAGTTGACGAGCCGCGATTTGAAATCAAACGTAAGAAACAGTGCGAAAAACGACACGGTGGCGAGCAGAACGGCCGGAGAATTGTAGGCGAAGGCCTGATTTGACGGCAGCAATATGGCCGTGAAAAATATAGCCGCGACCGACATGGCATATAGCGCCGCAATCTGTACACGCTGCAGCCGCAATGTCTCGACATCGATATGCAGCCGTATGTACCGGCCGAGCATATAGACGAGTATAAGCTGCACGGGTGTGTAGCCCGTGGGATTGAATCGGCCGCCCCACCACCATCCGCACCACAGATTGAATGCTACAAACAGTGTGAGCATCACCGTGTAGTCGCGGCGTGACAGCGAGTCGAGCCCGGCATTGAGCATCGGGCTGAGCAGCATCAGGCAGAAATAGGCCGGCACATACCACAGATCGGTGTGGGTGAGCACCAGACAGCTTTTGCCGATATCGGCCGGCGAGATGTGTCCGTGCCGGCATATCCCGACAACGACTTGGGTGAGGACGGCATAAAAGACGCATTGCAGCAAAAAAGACGCGATGCTGCGCCAACGCAGCCTGATGCCGAAATATCCTGAAATGATGGTGAAACAGTTTACTCCGATTATTGCGATAGCCTCGACGGCAAGACGCCACACGTCGCGGCTGTCGAGCGACCCGATGTCGCCCGACGGCTCGGGCAGGCCGAGCGACGCCCCGTCGGCATGCACGACGAGCACCATCATCATGCTGACTATGCGCAGAAGTTCGAGGTTTGACTGTCTCATTTCAATCTGTTTTGGCAAAATTAACAAATTTTCGGACAAATGACCCTGCCAATCAAATAAAAATTGTAACTTTGCGGCGTCAAACTCGCGTTTGACATGCGAACATCAACATAATTAGGGGTGCGCCACCGCATAAAGCGGCGGAGCTGAGATCATACCCTTCGAACCTGAACCGGTTAGTACCGGCGTAGTGAAAATTTGCCAATGGAAAAAGCATTCATGCTTGGCGTGGCCGCCATGTGCGCGGCTGTGCCCGTCTGTGCCTATGCACAGCCTGCCGGCTCTGAAAGCCAGCCCGACACAACAGTTGTCAACCTCTGCGACATCGAGATCGTGGCCAACCGTGCCGCTGTGACCACTCCTGTCGCATTTACAAATGTGACCGCCGCCGACATCGAGCGTGTCAACGACGGACGCGACATCCCGTTCCTTTTAGGTTTCACACCCTCGGTGGTGACCACCGGCGACGCCGGCGCCGGTATCGGCTATTCGTCGATACGTGTGCGCGGCACCGACGGCTCGCGCATCAATATCACGGCCAACGGAGTGCCCATCAATGACTCTGAGAGCCACAACGTCTATTGGGTGAATATGCCCGACCTGGCCTCGTCGTTGCGCGATATACAGATACAGCGCGGCGCCGGCACATCGACCAACGGCGCCGGCGCATTTGGCGCGAGCATCAATATGCTCACCGACGCTCCTTCGACCGACCGGTATGCCGAGGTGGTGGCCTCGTATGGCTCGTACAACTCCAACCGACAGACTGTCAAAGTGGGCTCGGGCACATTCGGTGACCATTGGAGTGTCGACGCACGGTTCAGCCACATAGGCTCTGACGGCTATATCGATCGCGCTTTCTCGAAACTCTGGAGCTATCAGGGCCAGCTTGCCTATCGCGACGACAACACACTGCTGCGCTTATTGGCTTTCGGCGGCAAAGAACAGACCTATATGGCCTGGGACTATGCCTCGAAAGAGCAGATGGATGAATTTGGCCGCCGATACAACCCTTGCGGCGAATATACGGCCTCTGACGGCTCGATCGCCTATTATCCCGACCAGTGCGACAACTTCGTGCAGCATCATATACAGCTGCTGCTGACCAGAAGCCTCGGCCGCGACTGGCGTCTCAACGCAGCCCTGCATTATACCAAGGGCGACGGCTATTATGATCAGTACAAGACCGGACGCACCCTCGAGGAGTATGGCCTGCAGCCGTTTGTCGGCAGCGATGGCAATGAGGTGACCAAAAGCGACCTCATTCGCCTGAAATACAACGATAATGATTTCGGCGGTGCCACTTTCTCTCTCAATTATAATAAATCGCGGGTAAACGCCATTCTGGGTGGCGCCGCCAACTGGCACCGCGGCAACCACTTCGGACGCATCAAATGGGTGCGCAACTATGTCGGCCCGATCAATCCGCTGCAAGAGTATTATAATAATGTGGGCCGCAAGTTTGATTTCAATATCTATGGCCGTGCCGACGTGAGCGTGTGCAGCGGCCTGAATGCCTATGCCGATCTGCAATACCGCCATCTGCGCTATACCATCAAAGGCGTAAGCGACAATTTTGACTGGAATACAGGCGGCATGGGACAGCTCGATGTCTACCGCAACTACAATTTCTTCAATCCCAAGGCAGGCCTTACATATATTAAAGGCGCACACCGCGCGTTCGCCTCGTGGAGCGTGGCTCACAAAGAGCCCGTGCGCGACAATTTCACTGATGGCGATCCGGCCCATTATCCCACAGCAGAGCGACTGTTTGACTATGAGCTGGGCTACAGCTTCACCACCCGGATGCTCACTCTGTCGGCCAACCTTTATTATATGGATTATAAAGACCAGCTTGTCGTGACCGGCCAGTTGTCTGACACCGGCAATGCACTCAGCGTGAATGTGCCCGACAGCTACCGCATGGGTATCGAGCTGCAGGGTGCGCTGCGTCCCGCCGACTGGTTTGAGTGGCAGATCAACGCCACGTTCTCGCGCAACCGTATCAAGGATTTCGTAGAGTATATCTACGAGGACGAGTGGACCAACCCCATTACGATCAATTGCGGCGATACGCCCATTGCCTTCTCTCCGTCGGTGATTCTCAACAATGCATTAAACTTCAGCTGGCACGATTTCGAGGCGTCGCTGCAGACCCGCTACGTATCGTCGCAGTATATGAACAATGCCCGCTCGGCCGAGGCCCGGCTCGACGGCTACTGCGTGACCGACCTGCACCTCGGATATACGTTCAGAAAAATCAAGGGCGTCAAAGGTCTGCGGCTGGGCTTCGCCGTCTATAATCTTTTTGACAAAAAATACTGCAACAACGGCTATGCCGGCGCAGGCTATTATGTCGAGGACGGCGAGAAAGTCATCTACCGGTATGCCGGATTTGCCGCACAGGCCACTACAAATGTAATGGGTACCGTGGCTCTGACATTCTGACAACTATGAACTGGGACCTGATACTCGAGATTCTCGGATTCACCGTAGGCATAATCTACCTCTGGTATGAATACCATGCCTCGCCGCGCATGTGGATCGCGTCGGTGATAATGCCCATGATCTCGTTGTGGATTTATTTCCGCAAAGGTCTCTATGCCGATTTCGGTATAAATATCTACTATCTGGCGATGGCTGTCTACGGTTACATTATCTGGACCGTGCGGCCGGCCGGAAAAACGCACGACGACAAAAAGCCGGCACGACCCATCACACGCATGCCCGCACTGGCATGGGTGGGGTGCGTGTCGGCCCTTGCCGCCGTATGGGCGCTGTTGGGGTGGGGGCTTGTGGCATTCACCGACAGCAATGTGCCCTGGCACGACGCGTTCACGACCGCACTGAGTATTGTGGCCATGTGGATGCTCGCCCGAAAATATGTCGAGCAATGGCTTGCGTGGCTCATCGTCGATGCTGTGTGCGTGGGCCTCTATTGCTACAAGGGGATTTATCTGTATGCGACGCTTTATGCGATTTATACTGTAATAGCATGGCTCGGCTACCGCAAGTGGCTGCGCATGATGCGCGAGGGTCAGAAAGACACCTGACCCATGATGCCGATGCGGCGCCCGTATCTATGGTCGCCCGAGAAATTCTGCCGCCTGGCGATGTCAAACTCTGCACCGAGTTGTACGCGCGGCACGGGATTCCAGAATATATTGACCATTCCCAGCAATCCGTATTTATATTCATCCGGTGAGACGGCTTTTTGCGCCCACAGGCGATTCTGGCTGCCTATGACTGTCATAAAAAGGTCGGGACGGAAATTGTATTGAACGCCCACGCACCAGCCCATCGACCGTGGCGCATACATCTGCCCGGCGATGTCAGGGTCATTCAGCAGATCATAGGCCCCTGCGAGCAGATCGCCGCCCAGACCGGCATAGCCGGCGCCGTAGTTGACGGTGACGTATGTCGTGAGCGGTCGGGCAGGATGGTTGACCGACGACAGTTGCACGCCCCATCCTGCGAGATTGTGATTTTTGGCCTCGACAAGATCGCGGTAGGGCAGCGAGCGCACCACGCCTGCCAGACGCACGTGCTGGCCGCGGTTCCATTCATATTGCATGAAGGCGGCAAAGTCGGGCAGATACTGGCTGCATGCCTTGGTCGATACATTGTCGGCGCCGATGTGCATGTCGGGTGCCTCGACTGAGACAGCGGCGATCCAGTTCTGGGTGATGTGAGGCATCCAGCGCACGAGCACATTGGTCGCCGATAGTTTGTTGTTAGGTCCGGCGGCGTCGATTGTCGACGGCACGGCAGCGGGGTCGCTGAATGTCGATGACGCATATCCGACGGTAAAGTCGCGTACGGTGGCATATGCTTTCTTGAGATGGAAGTCGCGGCCCTGCCAGCCGTTGAAATTGGCCTCGATATATACCTGATAGTCGCCGAGCACCTTTGACTTGCCGGCCATGCGGAAGAAAAGACATGTACCTGCAGGTGTCGTGCCGAGATGGCGCCGTGTGGCCGGATCGGGCGACATGGGTATGAGTATCGGGGCAAATCCGTTGGCCGGGATTGAGCCGCCCCAGTCATACCATGCACGCATGCGTACCACACCGCCTATGCCCATCATCATGTCGCCGGTCTTGCTCATGAACATGAAATAAGGCGCTTCGGGATCCTGTGCGTTGCGGAACTGGTCGTAATAGAAACTGACAAAGCGATCGCGCACGGCCGGATCGTAGGTATATTCAGAACGTATGCGACCGTCGTCGAGAGTGACTATGCGGTGCGAGTACATGGTCGAGTCGGCCTGTTGGTCGACAAGACTCTGGGCTGACATGGCTGACGCTGACAACGCGATGCAACCTAATGAGACGAGTTGACGGAGTATCATAATGTGATGTCTGTTTTATAAACTTTAACACATATGCCGTGTGATAGTTCAGTCTTTATGGCCTTGAGTGCAGTCGGTAGGTATGATATTTTGCGTAACTTTGCTGCATAAAATAAAAAATTTATGGGAAACATGCGACAATATACAGCCGACTGCCGTATGCGCGATCTGATCGCCGACAACAGTCTGCTGCTGATGACGCTCAGCCGGTTCGGCATGTCGCTCGGATTCGGCAACGACTCTGTGGCTTCGGTATGCGGGTCGCGAGGAGTGGACACTGATACATTTCTGGCGGTTGCCAATTTCTCGAGCGGCCATCAGTGGGATAATTTCGTCGTGCACCTGCCGTCGTTGATGGCATACCTGCGCGGTGCCCACGACTATTATCTCGATTTCTCGGTGCCACGCATACGGCGCGAGCTGATCTCGGCGCTCGACTATGCCGACGGCGGCGAGGTGGGGCTGCTGGTGACAAAGTTCTTTGACGAGTATGCCCGCGAGGTCAAGGCGCACATGGATTATGAGAACTCTACCGTCTTCGGCTATGTCGACGGGTTGCTTGCCGGGCACATGAGCGATGACTTCTGCATCGATATTTTTGCCTCTCATCATGATTCCATATCCGAAAAGCTGCAGGCCCTCAAAGATATTCTCATACGCTGCATGCCCGGCGCCCGCGGCGACCAGCTCAACGCTACATTGTTCGACATAATCAATGCCGAGGACGACCTGCGCATGCACTGCCGTCTTGAAGACGAGCTTTTCGTACCTGCAGTGCAGGCGCTCGAGGAGCAGGTGGCCGAGACATCTGCCGCCGCCAATTACGATGATGACCCCTCGCGCACGCAAGAGCAATCGGTCGATGCAAGGCTCGACTCGTTGTCGCCCCGCGAGCGCGAGATTGTGGCGATGGTGGCGCGGGGCAAGTCAAACAAAGAGATAGGAGACCGTCTGTGCATATCGGTGCACACGGTCACGACCCACAGGCGCAATATAGCCTCTAAACTCAAATTGCATTCGCCGGCGGCACTCACGGTTTTCGCGATCATCAACAATCTTGTCGATCTCGATGAAATTTCATTGTGAAAACGCGCCGGAAGTCTAAAAACTTTTGTCGAATTGGCGCATTTTTTCAGTTTTTTTCACTATCTTTGCACACGTAAACCGCGAACCTTAGCCCCTCTCGGCTGCATGGCTTGATGCAATAAATTGACTGTTAGATTTATACATCAGTCATTTAACGTCGTTATGTGCCAGGTAGGATAAATATATGAAAAAACTATATATATTGACTATATGATATCTTTAGCCATTTTTGGAATCGAGAACAGCGGTGTGCTCGCCATCACAGCCCTCATCACGGGCTTTGCGCTCGTCGCTCTCGCCATGTGGATCGCCGGCCTGATATCGCCGCGGTCTTTCAACCCGCAGAAGGGCGAAGCCTATGAGTGCGGTATCCCTACCCGCGGCGAAAGCATGTCGCAGTTCAAGGTCGGCTACTATCTGTTTGCCATCCTCTTCCTTATGTTCGACGTCGAGACTGTGTTCCTCTTCCCCTGGGCTGTGCGTATGCGCGAGATGGGTGTGCAGGGCCTGATCAGTATCGCCGTCTTTTTTAGTATCTTGGTGCTGGGCCTCGTCTATGCCTGGCGGAAAGGAGCTCTGGAATGGAAGTAACAACGAAAAGCATGCCCTACGAGGCATTCAAGGATAACGAGTATATCGAAAAACTCGTAAAAGAGCTTCAGGACAGCGGTACCAACGTGATCGTCGGTACGTTTGACAAGCTCATCAACTGGGGGCGCTCTAACTCGCTCTGGCCGCTCACCTTCGCCACCAGTTGCTGCGGTATCGAATTCGTGTCGCTCGGCGCGGCCCGTTTCGATATGGCCCGTTTTGGCTGGGAAGTCGCGCGTGCCTCACCGCGTCAGGCCGACTTTATGATGGTGGCCGGCACTATCGTCAACC
>JAUNGA010000122.1 GCA_030524765.1 Bacteroidales bacterium
ATATAGAGACGTTATCATATACATATCACCTAAAACTGACATGAAAAAACTCTACACCTTACTTACTGTTGTGATGTTGTGCTGGATCGGAGTATCCGCACAGGTCGTCACCACACAACCGGCTGTCGTGCAGGTCGATTCGCGCGACATAGTCATTACATTCCATGCCGACCGAGGCAACAAGGGCCTGATGGGCGTGGGCAAAAACACCAAGGTATATGCCCACACCGGCGTGATCACAAACAAATCGACATCGTCGAGCGACTGGAAGTATGCACCCACCTGGGGCAACAACGCCGCCAAATACGAGATGACATGGGTGGCCGCGAATACATGGACCCTCACCATCCCCGACATAAACACATACTACGGCGTACCGGCCGGCGAGACAGTCAAGCAGCTGGCTTTCGTATTCCGCACCGCCGACAACTCCAAAGAGGGCAAAGGCGACGGCGGCAAAGACATCTTCGTCGACGTGCTGCCTGCCGGATTCCAGATCGAGCTGTCAAGCGACCTGCCGGGCGACATCGTCACCTGGGAGCGTACCGGCACATTCAACGTAGTCTGCACTCGTGCCGCCGATATCACTCTGTCGGTGTCTACGGCTCAGGCACCGTTTGCCCAGGCATACAACGCGACATCACTCACCGGCACCTACACCTTTGTCAATCCCGGCGAGACCGAGATTGTGGCCAAGGCGGTAGCCAACGGACAGACCGTCACGAAATCGCTGAAATTCAAGCGTCTGGTAGGCGGCGAGTATGCGCCCTACCCCGGCGGTGAAATCAAGATGGGCGCCGTGACAAATCCCGACGGATCGGTCACCTTCTGTATCGCCGCGCCCGAGAAAGAGTCGATGCTGCTCGTAGGCTCGTGGAACGACTACAAGATCACCGACAGCAGTCTCATGTCATATGACGAAGACGACGAGGGCAACTACTATTTCTGGCAGACAGTCAAAGGCCTGCAGCCCGGCAAAGACTATATCTACTACTACATGGTCGACGGCGAGAAAGCCGTGGGCGACCCCTACGCCAATCTTGTGCTCGACCCCTGGAACGACCGATATATCACATCGAGCGTTTTCCCAAATATGCCCAAATACCCGTCGAATGTCGTCAGCGACACACCCGTGGCCGTATATAACTCGACCATGAACGACTATGACTGGCAGATAACCGATTTCCACGGCCCGGCACAGTCTGACCTGATTGTCTACGAGCTGCTCATCCGCGACTTCACAGGCACCGAGGGACAGGCCCGCGGCAACGGCACAGTAGCCGGTGTGATCGAGAAACTCGACTATCTTAAATCTCTCGGTGTAAACGCCATCGAGCTGCTGCCGATCATGGAGTTCAACGGCAACCTGTCGTGGGGCTATAATACCAATTTCTATTTCGCGCCCGACAAAGCCTACGGCACGCCCGACGACTACCGCGAGCTCATCGACGAGGCCCACGCACGCGGCATGGCCGTGATACTCGACATCGTGTTCAACCAGAGCGACGGACTGCATCCCTGGTATATGATGTATCCCATCGCACAGAATCCTTTCTACAACGGTTCGGCACCTCACGGATACAGTGTGCTCAACGACTGGAATCAAGACAATCCTCTCGTACAGCGCCAATGGCACGACGCCCTCAAATACTGGATCACCGAATACAAGGTCGACGGCTATCGCTTTGATCTCGTCAAGGGTCTGGGCGACAACGATTCATACAACGCCACCTACAATCCCGCCAACAACACCTGGAGCAACGTCACCGACGCCAAGACCAACGCATTCAACCAGAGCCGCATCGACCGCATGAAGGCCCTTCACGACGCTATCCGCGAGGTCAAACCCGACGCATACTTCATCAACGAAAACCTTGCCGGGGCTCAGGAAGAGAACGCAATGGCCAAGGATGGCGAAATCAACTGGGCCAACATCAACAACGCGTCATGCCAGTTTGCCATGGGCTACTCGAGCGACTCAAATCTCAGCCGCTTCTACGCCCCAAGCGACAGCCGCACATGGGGCTCGACCGTCAGCTATGCCGAGAGCCACGACGAGGAACGCATGGCCTACAAACAGGCCAAGTGGGGCGTGGCCGGTGTCAAAGACAATCTGGCGGTATCAATGCGCCGACTGGGCTCTGTAGCCGCCCAGATGCTCATGACCCCGGGTGCCCACATGATATGGCAATTCCAGGAATTCGGCGCCGACCAGACCACCAAAAACTCTGACGGCGGCAACAATACCGACAACAAGAAAGTAATCTGGAGCTATCTCGACGACGCCGACCGCAACGGGCTGATGCAAAGCTACCGTGAGTTGTGCTGGCTGCGCCGCGACAACCCCGCCATGTTTGCCGAGGGTGTGAACACATCGGTCAACAGCTCGAGCTGGAACGGCCGCTCAATCTCGCTCGTATCGGGCAACTCGGCCATATACACCTTTGTCAATCCGTCGGTGAGCGATCAGGTGACCGTAGCATCCGGGGCTGACCTCTCGGGCGCAGGCTATAAGCTGCTCTCATGCAGCTATGGCACCACCCCGCGCGCCACTGCCGCCGGCGTTGAGCTCGCTCCGGGCGCCTACGCCGTCTATGGCACCGCCAACATCGCCGGCATAGGCACCGAGGCTGTCGTCGACAGCGCCCGTGTGCTCATCTACGGCGTCGAGGGCGCCATCGTGGTCGAGGGCGAGTGCGACGACGTACAGGCCTACACCGTGGCCGGCACACGTGTGCCCCTCTCGGGCCTTGATCCCGGCCTTTACATCGTGCGTGCCGGCGACCAGACCGCCAAAGTAGTGGTCTATTGACATCAAATAATTCATAAAAACGCCTGCAGCCTGAACTGCACCCCAAAAGTTAGACACAAAACTTTTGGGGTGCATTATGTATAGACACCACAATTTT
The DNA here is from genome assembly GCA_030524765.1 of Bacteroidales bacterium. Taxonomy (GTDB): domain Bacteria; phylum Bacteroidota; class Bacteroidia; order Bacteroidales; family Muribaculaceae; genus CAG-873. The sequence goes on from JAUNGA010000122.1 coordinate 2,910, forward strand.
GAAGAACGGCTAAACATAATAAGTCGTTTAATAGCAGGAGAGTCTCTAAAAGGCATCTGTAGAGAGGCGTCCCTAAATCACCACATGGTACGCCAATGGTATCTTCGTTATAGGAAATATGGTGAGCAGGGACTTCTCGGCACTCGTTCCTATCACTACACTGGAAAAACCGGAGCAGACTGGGACAGTGCGCCGGAGGTGGCTGGGACACTTT
>JAUNGA010000123.1 GCA_030524765.1 Bacteroidales bacterium
AAAGATTATTTAAGAACTCTTCTTAATAACTATGGATTCTGATGCGGTTGCCCTGTTTGCCCGGAACGAGTCTGCGAGAGCGGCTATGTCGGCGGCGGTTATGTCGGCCATGGTGTCTACGGTTACGTCGGCCAGAGGTGCGACGCCATGGCGTGGATTGGTAGTGGCCACGCCTACCACGATGGCACCGGCTCGCCGCCCGGCCTCGAGCCCGGCATACGAGTCCTCGAATACCACAAATTCGCCTTCGGCCGCCTGCAGCCGGCGCGCGGCCAGCAGATATCCCTGGGGGTCAGGTTTTGACGCTGTCACGTCTTCGTCGGTCACAAGTGTGTCGATCAGCCGGCCGAGCTCGGGCAGGCAGTCGAAAAGATGATTCATCTTGGTGCGGTTGCTCGAAGTGACGATAGCGGTTGATATGCCTGCCGCGCGCAGGCCTTCAAGCAGCTCTATGGCACCGTCAAACAGATTGTAGGTCATGTCGTTTTCCTGACGGCGCAGCAGACCGCGAATCTCGGTCTGTATGTCACTGCCGGGAAAGTATGTGTCAAGTATGCGGCTGAGCGTGTTGCCCTTGATCACATGGGCGAAATCGTCGACACCGGTGGGGAAGCGGCGGTCGATGTCGCTCCAGAAATCTGTATATATGCCCTCGGTGTCGATCAAGACACCGTCGAGGTCGAAAAGAACTGCTTTGACTGACATTTAGAACTTAATCAAAATATTTGTTTGTAGCTTTGCTGTAAGTAGTATGGCACACCGAAGGTTGCGGGTGCAAAATTAGCCATTTTTCCCGGTAATGGCAACGGGCGTGAAGCCATGATTGTTAAAAATGCACTATATCGCAGCGGTTTTAACATTTTTCATTGCAATTGTCAAATAAATGTGCGCTGCATTTTTGTTAGAAAGACATAACTATACGAACACTTACGACTATTTATTCACCCATATCAAAACACAATTATGAAAACTGACAAAGATTATCAGCAGCGCCTGCCCGAGCATCAGGAATATTTGCTCGAGGAGCATTACGAATCTGAGGTCGAACCGGTGGCTCCCGCTGCAGCGCCGGTCGCAAAACGGGGCGCGGGATGGCTCAGCCTGTTGGGCTGGGGAGTGGCGGCATTCGTGGCTGTGGGTGTGATGTTTGCGGGCGTTTCGCTCGCCGAGCGTCATGGCGCCGAGGTTGAGGGCAGGATGCTCAGCGCGGCCAATCAGTCGGCCCGTGGGAACGCCTCACTGCAATATGTGGCGGTGACGGGCACCAATACCAACGGGCAGGCTTCGGCCGGGACAGCCGTCAACGGTGTCACCGCCAACGGCCGCACAGCCCAAAACGCAACAGCACTGCGGGCTCAGAATTATGTGTATTATTTTGCCAACGACAATTCGTCGATACCCGACAATAAGGTTCTCAATGAGCTCGCCGGCAATGTAGCCGGCACAGATGCCGAGATTACAGTCACCGGTTATGCCGATCCCACCGGCAATGCGGCCTACAATCAGAGGCTCAGCCAGCGTCGAGCCGACAATGTCGCCCGATATCTCGTGGCACACGGCGTAGCGGCCGACCATATCAAGACCGTTGGCGCCGGACAGACCGACAGATATGGCGACTATGCCCGCGATCGCCGCGCCGAGATACATGTCGACTATTAGAGCCCGGATTTTGTAGCAAAAAAATCAATGTCGCGAAAACAATCCGGCCTACGAGCTTGTTTACACTTCAAACAAATTTACTAACCTCTTAAAACGATACAATAATTATGAAAGGACTCAATCTTGTCTTGGCCGCTGCCGGCGGCGCTATCGTGGGCGCAGCTGTCGCTCTGCTTTTTGCTCCCGAAAAAGGTGAGAAAACCCGTGAAGGCATCAAGGATTTCGTGAAATCTCACTGCCCGTTTGTAAAAGAGAGCGAAATCGATAAAATCGCTGATCAGATCGAGGCAAAAATCGACGAGGTCAAGAAAAAATAAGCAGTCATGAGAGGCCTTGCATTATTCCTGGGCGGCGCCCTGGTCGGTGCGGCCGTCGCCGCTCTCTATACTCCCGAGAAAGGCGAGGATCTGCGCTACCGCATCAAGGCACTGCTGCAGAAGAAGGGTATCATTCCCTCTGACAGCGTCGACGAGTTCGTCGAGATGCTCGCTGCCGAAATCGAAGACAAATAATTTATTTAACGACAATACAGGTCTCGGGCCGGTCGCAGCCCGCGACGTGCCCGAGACCTCTTTTTGTCACACATTCATCCATTATACAATGAGCGACAATCAAGATAACAACGGCATCAAACGTCTCGTCGACGTGGGGCGCCGCTATTTCATGCTGAATCTCGACTATGCCCGGCTGACGGCTGCCGAGAAGATGACCGTGCTGCTGTCGACCATCGCGTTTTATTCGCTGGTGACCATCATCGGCACTCTCGTGCTCGTCTTTCTGTCGATAGGGGTAGGGCACATGCTCGCTACCACCGTAGCCCGTGTGGCCGCTTATCTTTATGTGGCCGCTTTCTATCTGGTGCTGTTTATCTTGCTGTTTGTGTTCAGACGCAAACTGTTTGTCGATCCCATCTGCAAATTCATCACCAGGCTTTTTGTCAAACCGCCCGAAGAAAACTGATCCTGTCATGAAGCAACTCCCATCAGCTAAAAAAGATGCCTGGACGGGCTATACGTTTGACCGGCTTGCCTACGAGCGCGCGGTCACCCTCGCCCGGCTCGAGATAGAGAAACACCGACTCGCCACCGACATCGAGCGCACCCGTCAGGGCAATCTGCTCTTCTCGCGTTCGACTTTCTCGCGCCTGATCAGTATCGTCAGTTTCACCGATTTTATCGTCATCGGTGTCAAGCTTTGGCGCACACTCTCGCCCATCTTTTCACGCAAACGATAACTTTTGCCGGTCGCATTGCCGGCTCCTGCATCATGCCATGGTAAGCGCCACAGAGAGTGGCGCGTTGTCGTGGCATTTCTTTTATAGCCATGTTAATAATGTTTAACTTAAATTAACAATGGGGGGGGTAATCGTAACTACTCAGGTATAATCGTTGCATGACGAACTGCTGTATCCCCAAAAGGACA
>JAUNGA010000033.1 GCA_030524765.1 Bacteroidales bacterium
ACCGTTTTATATTGGTCAACAGCCGTTAAGTTTGTTTAAGATGCGTCAGCCGTGGCCGGATGTGTGTCACTTGACGGAGACGGTCGCCTCGGCCGGTCTGACGCCTTTGGCTGTCGCACGCAGACGCAGAGTGCCGGGAGTCTTGGCGCTGCGTACTATCGCAGTGGCAGCTCCGCTGAAGAGTTTCATCTCGGGCGCCTGGAATGGCAGCAGGCATGTCGGGTCGCCGTTGGCTGTGGCCTCGAATGTGCCTGCGCCGTCGACCTTGAAGTGTACCATGCGGTCGTCGTCGGGCACGGGATTGCCGTTTTTGTCGACAACGGTGATTGTGAAGTAGACAAGGTCATCACCGTCGGCATTGATCTCGTTGCGGCAAGGTGTGACCACGAGGCGATCGGGTTTGCCGGCAGTACGCACTACGCGCTCGGCGGCCGGACGGCCGTCGTTGTCATATGCCACGACCCGTAGCTCGCCGGGGGTGTAGACGGTCTCGTTCCACATCAGGCGGTAGCGATTTTGCACGGTAGAGTCGTTTTTCTCGCGACGTCCCTGGCTTTCGCCATTGATGAAGAGCTCGGCCGAGGGGAAACTTGTATAGACAAAGACGGGTGTTATCTCGCCCTCGCGGCCGGGCCATGTCCAGTGGGGCAGCACGTGCAGGGTTGTGTCGGTCTCGTTCCACTTCGAGCGGTAGAGATAATAGCGGTCTTTAGGAAGCGACGCGAGGTCGATGATGCCGAATACCGAACTGTGGCTGGGCCATGCGTCAGTGTCGTATGGCGATGGCTCGCCGAGGTAGTCGAAGCCTGTCCATACAAACTGACCTATAACCCAGGGATAGTCGTCGTCCATAGCGAAGTCGATATCGGGTGTGTTTGACCAGTAGCATGTCTCGTTGTCGTAGCTGTTGCTCTGATTGTCGGGATGCAGCACCTGTTCGTGGTCACGGAAGATGACAGGGAAGTGGTAGACACCTCGCGACGATACGGTGGATGCTGTCTCTGAACCGAGAATGAGTTGTTGAGGCAACTTGGCATAAGCGTTGAGATAGTGCTGTGGCTTGTAGTTGAATCCGGGTATGTCAAGGGCGGCGGCGAAGCCGTTGTCGAGCACGGCACCTATCTGGTCCATGCCGCAGGTGACGGGGCGTGTCGGATCGAGTGCGTGCACCATATCCTGCAGCATTGTCAGCTCGGCCACACCATCGGGGCCCCACTGGCTGGGCACCTCGTTGCCGATCGACCACATTACCACTGAAGGGTTGTTGCGGTAGTGCTCGACCATGTTGGTGATGTCGCGGCGTGCCCATTTGTCGAATACCGAACCATAGCCGTTGGGCGATTTTGGCCTGAAGCTCCAGTCGTCGAATGGCTCGATCATCAGCATTATGCCCATCTCGTCGCAGAGTTCGACGAGTTCGGGTGCCGGCATGTTGTGCGATGTGCGTATGGCGTTTGCACCCATGTCTTTGAGCAGCTCAATCTGATGACGCAGGGCTGATCGGTTGACGGCGGCGCCGAGTGGACCGAGATCGTGGTGGTTGCAGACACCTTTGAATTTGGTGGGCTCGCCGTTGAGAAAGAAGCCTTTGCCGGGCACGTACTCTATCGAACGGATGCCAAAGCGGGTATCATAGCTGTCGACTTCGCGTCCATCGACACTTAGCACTGTGTGGGCCGTGTAGAGGGCCGGGTCGGCGGGGCTCCATAGCTCGGGGCGCTCGACAAGGAAGTTCTGCGCGAACTTCTGGCCGTGTGACACGTAGGTCGAGCTGTCGCGTGCGACGACCGATCCGTCGGGCGCAGTGACGGTTGTGGTGACGCCGACCCACTGTCCCTTGCGTGCTCCGTCGACATTTATCTGCAGATGCACCGAGGCGTAGTCTTTGCCCACGCGTGGTGTGGTGACGTAGGTGCCCCAGACGGGTATGTGCACGCGGTCAGTGGTGATGACGTGCACGTTGCGGTAGAGGCCTGCGCCGGGATACCATCGCGAAGCCCGCTCATAGTTCTCGAGAGCGACCTCGAGAGTATTGTCGCCGGGATGTATGTCGGCGTTGTCGAGGTCGACATAGAACGAATTGTAGCCGTAGGGCCACTGAGCCACCTCCTTGCCGTTGACGATCACGCGGGCGTTGCTCATCGCGCCGTCAAAGACGAGGGTGACGGCGCGTCCTGTGGTGTCGGGTACCTCGAATACGTTGCGGTAGAACCCCTTGCCGATAAACGGCAGACCACCGGTGCGTCCGGTCTTGACGGTCTGCTCGGTCTCGCCGTTCTGTTCTACAGCGACGGTCTGCAGGTCATTGGCCCGGTCAAAAGGCCCGTAGATGGCCCAGTCGTGCGGCACGCGCACCTGCTGCCAGCGTGCATCGGTGACGCCGTCGCCCCGGGTGAACATCCATCCGTCGTTGATTGTGGTCTCGGTACGCCTGGCGGTGGCCGAGAGTGCCATGACCCCGGCGAGGGTCACGGCACATATTTTTGTGGTGTTGATCAGGCTCATTGCTCTGTGTCGGTTTTGAAGCAGTCCATTGCCCCGGTAGGAGCGCCGTTGGCATCGAAGCAGCCTTTGTTGTAGCCTTGGTCGACGGGTGTCTCGGGTTCCCACCAGAATATTCCTTTAACGTCGTTGGCGATAGATTGGTTCATGAGATACTCGAGCATGGCGGCCGACTGCTCGACCTCGCGGTAGTCCATGCCCACCTCTACAATCATGACGGGTTTTCCGAATGTCTGCCGGCAGTATTTTACTGTCTCGATGCCGTTGTCGACCGTCTGACGCCATGTGGATGGCTCGGGATAGATCGACATGCCGATCATGTCGAAGCGTGCGCCTTCGCCTGTGATCTGGCCGAATAGACGCTCGTAGAGGTAACGGTTCTCGGCCTGGTCGCAGTGCACGAGCACGAGCGCGTCGGGGCATATCGCCTTGACGGCATCATAGCCGGTGTTGACCATCTGTGTGAAGTTGTCGCCGCTATCGAGCGAGCCCAGAGGCCACATCATGCCCGTGCGGGTCTCGTTGCCGATCTGCACCCATTCGGGGGTGACACCATATCGCTGCAGCTTGGTGAGCATCTCTGTGATGTGGTCGGTCATGGCGGCCTTTACGCCGTCGAGAGTCATGTCGGCCCATGCGGCGGGGATGAACTGCTGTCCGGGATCGGCCCAGCGGTCGCTGAAGTGGAAGTCGATCATCACGCGCAGCCCGAGCTCATTGGCGCGACGTGCCTTAACGACCACGTCGTCGATGTCGCACCAGCCTTGTACCTCGCTGTCGTTCTCGGGGTTGACCCATACGCGCAGACGTATGGCGTTGACGCCGCAGTCATCGCGCAGCAGAGTCATCAGCTCTTTCTCTTTTCCGTCCTGAGTGCTGAAGCGGTATCCCTCGGCCTCGAACTGTGTGACCCAGCTGACGTCGGCGCCTTTGGCAAAGGTGCCGCGCTCGATCTCTACGGGAGTGTCGACGACGGGGGGATTGGTGACGGGACTGTCTTCGGTGCAGGCCGTCGCCGATATGCCCAGCAGGGCTGCCGCGGCGGCTGTGTATATGGTCTTGAGTGTTTTCATCGTGTTGTATGGGTGGGGTTATTCTGAGTAGGTATAGGTGCCTTTGGCAAGGTCGACTGTGAGTGTGTAGGTACCGTTGGCGAGATCGTTGTCGCCCTCGAATCCGTCGTGGAAGAGCACAAGCTCACCGGGGGTGCCGTTTCCGCCGAAGAATAGGTCCCAGTTGTCGTTGATGACAATCTTGACGCCCCAGGGTGTGTTGGCGCTTTTGGTGACTGTGGCTGTGTAGACGCCCGGAGTGTCGCCGGGTTGCATTGGTGTGAGCGACCAGTCGTCGTTGAGGCCAGTGTAGCTTACCGATGCCACGGGATAGAGTTTGTAGCGCATGTCGCCGAGCGATACGTCGAAGAGGTACATGCCCGGGTCGGGAGCGGTGATGTTGCCGTCGCCCTCTTTGGTGAGCTTGCCTTCGAATCCGTTGCCACCCTCGACCATGGTGTAGAAGTCGTCCCATGCGTCGGGCTCGGTGTACATGCGGTAGCCCCACTCAGAGTCGACGGGCAGTACACCGCCGTAGGTGCGGTTGTCTTCGTTGTAGAGTTTGAGATACCAGTCGAATGTCCATTCGCCGTATATGCCCGAGAGATAGAGCAGCGGCGCCACGGTCTCGACGGGGGCGGGACCTCCCTGACCGGCGCTGAGAGTCAGGGCTGCCGGATTGCTCAGGTCGAGCACGAGAGTTGTCTCGCCGGCCGGTATGCTGACAGAGATGGGTTGTGCGGCCGCTGTGCCGAATGTGAGAGCGTCGGCCACGCCGCCAAATGCGACGGGTGTGTCGACAGCGGCAGCGTCGTCGGTGCCTGTGTTGACGTCATACTGCTTGCCTGTGGCCGATAGAGTGACGCTGACGGTTGAGGCTGCGGCAGATGTGAACGTGTAGGTCCATTTGTTGGCTTTGCGGTCGAATGTCATCGCACCCGACAGGTCGCCGCCGAGTGTGATCTCGGGTATGAGCAGGGCGCTCCACTGGTTGGCCTTGGTGTCGACCACGGTGTAGTAGCATCCTCCGATACCGGGATACCAGAAGTTCCAGATGTCGTTGCCGGTGGTGCTGTTGCCGAGAACAAACGCTGTGCCGGTGACGCCGTCGTTGCCCCATATGGTGCTGTTGCCCTCGCGCAGCCACCAGTTTTCCCATGCGGCCGCACCGATGAATCCGGTGTATATGCCGTTGGCGTCGGGCGAGATCAGTGTGCGTCCGGTGTCGGCCTGTGATGCGTCGAGCACCATGCCCACTGTCATGTCGATGAAGTAGGGTGTGACGTTGAGTTTTATGATGTTGCTGTAGCGTGGGCTGATGTTGTCGCCGACAGTGCTGCGCACACGTATGTAGAGAGGTGTGCGCACGCCGCCCTCGAATCCGAGACGCGAGACAACGCTGTTGAGCTCGCGGCAGGTGAACTGGCGTGTGTAGACGCCGTCGGCCATTGTCTCCTCGACCATGTTGTCGAATGCCTCGTCGGCTGCCATCTGCACTACGTTGGTGACGGCGTACGATGGGGCTGCCACCTGCGGGTCGCTGAGGGTTATGTTACCGTTGGCGTTCCAATAGACGGTGAGCGCCAGGGCGTCGAGGAGGTCTTTGTCGAGCACGATGTCGGTATTGGTGCCGTCGATCTCGGCGTCGGTGACCTGGTCGATATATATTGTGTCGCCGTCTTTGTCGCAGGCCGTGAGAGCCATGGCGGCGAGTGCTATTGCGAGAAATCTGTTGGGTTTCATGGTTTAGTAAAGCTCGTTTTTGAGGTTGGGATTGGCCGAGAGTTCAGTGGCGGGAATGGGGTAGATGTTGTAGCGCGCATCAACGGCCCGGCCGTCGAGTACGCCGCCTTTCCACTGCCAGATGTAGGCCGATGTGGTGAATCGTGAGAAGCGTACAAGGTCGGTGCGCCGGTGGCACTCGTGGTAGAGCTCGCGTGCACGCTCGTCGATGATGAATTCGAGGTTGAACTGTGCGTCGGTGATGTTTCCGTCGGAGTTGCCATAGGCACGCTCGCGCACGCTGTTTACCAGGCCGAGGGCCTCGGTGCGGCTCATGCCCGAGCCTCCGCGCAGCACGGCTTCGGCGGCTGTGAGATATATCTCGGCGAGACGGAAGATGGGGAAGTCGGTGTTGACGCCGATGTCGGTGATGCAGGCCTGTGCGCCGTTGTCGTCGAGGTTGGTCCATTTGATAGAGCGGTAGCCCTGTGCGGCCGACTCTATGCCATCGGTGAAGAATTCAGAGCGTCCGTCGGTGAGGAAGAGGAATCGGCCGTCACCGTCGCCGAATACCGATGTGAACTCGCCGCGTGTCGAGAAATTGCCCCATGCCGAGCCTACGCCGTAGAGGGCGGTGACGTCGTCGCCGTCGTTGGGACATGAGCCCGCGATGACGTATGTTGCCGAGCCCCAGGTCGCCGAGTTGGCGTTGTCGGTGGCGAAGGCGAAGATGATCTCATTGGTGCGCCTGTCGTTGTCGGCGTTGAAGAGCTTGCGGTAGTCGGGCTCGAGCGAGTAGCCCAGAGCCATTACTTTCTTACAGTAGTCGATCGCCTCGGTGTCGTGGCTCTGTCCGGTGTAGGTGCGGCCGTTGATCGCGAGTCGAGCACCCAGGGCATATGCCGCGCCTTTGCCTGCACGTGCATATGAGGGTACGTCGGGCAACTGCGGCGCGATGGCATCGATTTCGCTCTTGATGAAATCGTAGAGCTGTGTGCCGTCGTAGACCTCGGGTATGAATGCTGTCATCGGGGTGTCCTCGGTGACGTAGGGGCCTTTCCCGAAGAAGTCGAGCACCCAGTAGTAGGTGAAGGCGCGCATGAAACGGGCCTCGAGTGCATAGGTGCGTATCTCGGTCCGGGTAGCGTCGTCAAATCCTGCGATGGCGTCGTCGGTGCAGTAGCGAAGCAGCTCGTTTGAGAGCGAGATGATGTAGTAGAGGCGGTAGTAGGCGTCAGACACCCATGTGTCGGTGGCGTCCCAGTTGATGTAGGAGATGTTCTGGAGGTTGTCGCCCGAGTTGTATTTGTATGCGGCCTCGTCGGTGGGGAGTTCCTGCAGATTGAATATAACGCGGAGCATATCCTGGCCTGTCTCGCTCGATATGTCGGCCGAACCGCCTCCGCGCTCGGCTCCGATCAGGCTGTATGCGCTGTAGATCTTTGCGAGCACCGAGCGGTAGCCTTCAATGTTGCTGTAGACCTTGTCGGCGGTATTGCCGATGACAGGTTTCTGGTCGAGGTCGCCGGTGCACGATCCCGCGAGGATGGTGCCGATGACGGCGGCTATGATTATATATATCTTTTTCATTGTGAGAGTCGTTGATATTTAAAAGTTGAGGCCCACGGTGAGCGAGTAGGTGCGGGGACGTGGATATGTGGTGTTTTCGATACCCCAGTCGCTCTCGGGGTCTACGCCCTTGTATTTGGTGACGGTGAATACGTTCTGTACCATCGCCGAGACGTGAAGGTCGAGGTTGCGTGCTATGCGTCCGAAGTTGTAGCTCAGCTGCAGGTTGTCCATCTTGAGGAAGGATGCGTTCTCGACATAGTGGTCAGATGCATACTGGCGGCGTTTGAACTGTGTGTCGAGGAAACTCTGCGAGAGGTTGTTGACCTGGCCGACGTTCCATGATACGCACTCCCATGCGCCCATGTTGGCGGCGAATCCGTTGTAGATGTAGTTGCCGACCTGTGCGCGCAGGGCTGTGCTGAGAGTCCATTTCTTGTAGCGTAGAGATGTCGACAGGCCGAATATCCAGTCGGGCGAGGCGTGGTGGTAGTAGTACTGGTCGTCGGCGGTGATGCGGCCGTCGCCGTTGAGGTCGGCATACAGGCCCTCGACGGGCAGACCGGTCTCGGGGTCGTAGATCTGCTTGTAGACCTTGAATGTGCGCGGAGCGTATCCTGTCTTGTAGACCATCACTGGAGTCGCCTCCATGTAGCCGACGGGGGTGTCTGCGACATCGGTGCCGGGTACGACGCTGAGGTTGGTGATCTTGTTTTCCTGCCATGTGGCGTTGAATGTCGCTGTCCAGCTCCAGTCGGCGTTGTCGATTATGTTGGCGTTAAGGGCTAATTCGACACCCTTGCTGCTGACATTACCCACGTTTGAGAGCATGTTTTTGTTGAAGTTGATGCCGGCAGGTACGGGTACGGTTGCGAGCAGGTCTTCGGTGCGGCGGGTGTAGAAGTCGACCGTGCCGCTGATGCGGTTGTTGAGGAATCCGTAGTCGAAGCCGAAGTTCCATGACTTGGTTGTCTCCCAGCGCAGGTCGGGGTTGTAGGTGGCGGGACGCAGCAGGGGTATCCACTTGCCGTCAAACCAGTAGTATGCGCCGGGGTTCGATGTGGTGTAGTTGGGCAGGTAGCCATAGTTGGCGATGCCGTCCTGCTGTCCGGTGACGCCGTAGCTGGCACGTATCTTGAGGTCGCTCATGACGGTGCGCACGTTCTCGAAGAAGCTCTCGCCCGCCACTCGCCAGGCGAGTGCCACAGAGGGGAATGTGCCCCATCGGTGGTTGTCGGCGAATCGGCTCGAGCCGTCGCGGCGGAATGTGGCTGTGAGCAGGTAACGGCTGTCGTACGAGTAGTTGACACGGCCGTAGTATGAGAGCAGGGTGTGGCGGTCGTCCCATGCCTGCGACGAGTTGGTCACCTCGCCGGCTTCGTTGACGGTGTCGTAGGCCGGGCAGTCGCTGCGCCAGTGCTGGTAGTCGTAGCCGATGGTGGCGTCGACGGTCGAGTTGATGGCGGCGAAGTCTTTGTTGTAGTTGGCATAGACGGTGAGCAGGCGGTTGATGTTGTGCTGCGGACCGCGCTCGTAGCTGTATCCGCCCGATGTGTAGTTGTCAAAGCTGTTGCGTGGCATCGACACGTTGCTCTTGCCTGTCGACCAGTCGAGGCCGCCGGTCACATGGAAGCGCAACTCGGGCAGCGGGTGGAGGCGGTAGTCGATGTCGAAGTTGCCTACGAACCGCCATACCTTTGAGCGGTTGTTGTACTGCTCGAGCATTGCCACGGGATTGGCGATGGCTCCCTGGGCAGGGTTGTTGATGCCGTCGACCACCTCGTGGAATCCGCCGAATATGGGCTGTCCGTCGGCTGTCATGATCTGGTTGCCGTTGGCGTCGAGGGTGCCGTAGACCGGCTGTGTGGGGTCGTATGCGCCGGCGTTCCAGATGGCTCCGGTGTTGGCGTGGCGGTTGTTGGCGTATGAGCCTTTGCCGCTGAGGTTGACGCGCAGGTGGTCGTCAAAGAACGTGGGGTTGAGGTTGATGTTCGCGGTGTAGCGGTTGCTGTTGTCGGTGCGCAGTATGCCGTCCTGGTACATTGCGCCGAGAGCGACGCGGAACGGCAGCCATGATGCCGCACGGCCTGCGATGCTGAGGTTGTTGTCGGTGCCGAATGCTGAGCGGAACACTTCGTCGTGCCAGTCGGTGTCGGTGCCCTGGCCCAGGAGGGCCATCTGGTCGGCTGTGCCGAAGCGCGAGATGACGTCGCGGAACTCTGCGTTGTCGAGCACCTGGGCCGTGCGTGTGCGTGTCGATACCGAGTTTGTGGTCGAGAATGATACTTTGACGCCGTCGCCCGAGCCTTTCTTGGTGGTGATGATGATGACGCCGTTTGACGCGCGCGAGCCGTAGATGGCGGTCGACGATGCGTCTTTGAGGATAGTCATCGACTCGATGTCGTTGGGGTTGATAAGGCTGAGGAAGTTGCCCGATCCCTCGATGCCGCCGCCGACCTCGATGGGCACACCGTCGAGCACGATGAGGGGATCGTTTGATGCGTTGAGCGATGCACCGCCACGTACACGGATTGTGGCGCCGCCGTTGGGCGAACCGCCCGAGCTGGTGATCTGCACGCCGGCTATCTTGCCGTTGATGAGTTCTTCGGGCGAGCTGATCACGCCCTGGTTGAAGTCTTTCTCGCTGATGGCCGATACCGAGCCCGTGAGGTCGTTTTTCTTGGTCGAGCCATAGCCGATGACCACCATCTCCTGCAGAGCTTCCGACGAGGGTTGCATCTGCACGTCGATGACGTCGGATGTGATGTCGAGGGTGATGCTGTTGTATCCGATGTAGGAGAATGAGATGCGGGCGGCACCATCGGGCACGGCGATGGCATAATGGCCGTCGATGTCGGTGGTTACGCCGGCGTTGTGGCCGGGCAGGGTGACCGAGACGCCGATTAGAGGCTCGCCGATCTCGTCGGTGACGGTGCCCGTCACGTTGCGGGGTGCGGCAGCTGCCGATGCGCCTGTCGTGAGTGTCACGACGGCTATGAGCAGCAGCGCGATGGCTTTGAGTGTCTGTTTCATGGTTTTGTCTATATGGTTTATTATGAGTTTATTCTATCCACATGCCTGCGATATCGAGTGTGAGCGGGGCCGAGGAGGCGTCGACGGTGATGGTGACGGTCTCGATGTCGGCGGGGTCGAGCGGGCCGAATGCCGATGTGTCGGGGCTGAACCGGCGCCTGAGGAACGAGGGGTAGGGTGCCGGCGTGAGCCATGTGTCGGCCGGGGCGAGCCCGGACAGGGCCACCGATACGGTGCTGTCTGCTGCGACGGGCACCCGTGCGGTGCGGGTGAGGCCGTCACGGTCGACAACCCCCAGAGTGATGCTGTCGATGCCGTCGGCCGGTCCCATGCGCAGGTGCAGGCGGGCGTCGGCCGGTGGGTTGACGCCACGCATTATGTCGCCTACCCATTTGGTGATTACGATATGGTCGGTGGCAGCGGCGGTGTCTTTGTGCAGCCGCATCATGCTCTCGGCGCGTGGCGAGCGGTCGTGCCATGCCCAGCTGATGCCTTGCCATGCCTCGGGAATGGTCGAGATCTCTGATCCGTCGCCGTCGTGGCGAGCGGCGAGCAGTGTGACGGGCGCGTCGGTCTCGGCCACGTCGACAGAGTAGAGACGGCCGGCTTCGGCCGGGGTTGTCTGCAGGTCCCAGTCGAGGGGCGTGCCTTTGTGGCGGCCGGGGAAGGTGAGTTTCTCGCCGCCGTCGAAAACCACGATGCTGTAGCGTTGCGGTCCGGCTTTCAGGGCATTGGCGGGTATATCTGCCGTATATGTGTATTTGCCTGTACGTCGCATGGTGTATAGACGGTTGTCGTCGCGCCAGAAATCGACCTCGGCAGGGTAGATCACTACCGAGTCGACGGGATGATCGGCCACGACAGTCGCCGTGACGGTGATGTCTGTGCCCGGTGCGGTACGGCCTTGCGGTGTGTGCAGCAGGGTGGTGGCAACGGGTGCCGGCCGGGGTGCGACATACTCGCCGATGCGTCGTGCCGAGCCTGCGACGGGTGTCTGCGGGTCGATCGCGAGCGGGTCGCGGCCGAGGATCCATACGCCGGGTGTGACCGTGATGGTGCGTCTGTCGGCCGTGAGAGCCTTGTCGCCGCCGACGGCCGCGTACTCAAAGCTGTCGGCGAGCCCGGGCAGGTCGATGGTCATGGTGACTGCCGACGGTATGATCTCGGCCACGCGGCGGTCGAGCGAGGGGCGTGCAAACGGGTCGCGGGTGACGATGACGTCGGGCATCAGCTCGAGGCGCCATCGGCCGTCGTCGAGACGGTCGAGAAAGTATGCTCCCAGGCCGTCGGTGTCGACTATGGGCGACGAGCCTACGGCAGCCACCGAGCGCAGCTGTGCGTGATCGGCGGGTCTGTCGGCGGTAGAGTTGGTGTGCCAGTAGGCGGTGCCGTCGTTGAGCATGGCCAGGTCGCGGCGTGCGCTGACGGTGAATTCGCGCCGCGGACCGAAGACGGTGTCGGCGGGATATTTGCCGTAGTCGGCGCCCGACGGCACGCGACGGGTGACCTCGGCGGCTATCATCATTCCGATGGCCTTGCCGGGGGTGTAGGCGAGGTTGAGCCAGTGGGTCTGATACTCGGTGTTGTAGGCCGCCATGTCGATCGGGTCGTAGGCAAACTGGGTGATCCAGTCAAATCCGGCTTTGCGGAATGTGCGGGCCGCGGCCGGGTAGAGATATGTGTCGAGCACGTCGGCGGGATCGTATTCGTAGATGACGCGTGAGCGGCTTTCGTAGCCGTCGATGGTGTCGAACGGTATGTCGTAGCTGTCGAGCACGGGCAGGAAGTTGCCCCGGCGACGGCTGCCGCGCACCAGTCCGGTGGGATACCACTGATAGGTGGTGCCGTCGATGCGTGCGTCATAGAATGCGCGGGTGCGCCATAGGTTGTGCGACACATTATATAATATGTCTTTGTGCCATCCGGCCGATCGCAGAGTGTCGGCCATACGGTCGATGTAGGCGGTGATATGGTCCTCGTCGCCGCTGTGACATGGCTCGTTGTTGATCTCGATGGCTATTACGGCGGGGTCGTCGGCCAGCGACCGGCCGGTGTAGGGGTTGATGCGGGTGACGAGTTGGCCGAGATAGCTCTGCTGGGCCGCCTGTGCGGGCGGCAGGTCGTGCACCTCGCATTTGGGATAGTCGTAGGAGAACGCGCCGTTGGGGTCGGTGTTGCGCTCGGGGTATCCGTTGCCGAAGTTGGTCTGAGCTGTGATCACGATGTCGATGCCTCTTTGCTCGAGGCTCGAGATGAGGTAGAAGAGCAGGTCGAGGTGGTCGTTGTCGAGCAGATTGCCGACCGAGTCGGTGAGCTCGACGTCCCACAGGTGCAGACGGAATGCCGTCAGCCCCAGCCGCGACATATGGTAGACGTCGCGGTCGATTGCCTCGCGTCGGTCGATACCGAGATTGCCCAGCGCGCGATAGGCGTGCGCGAATGGTACGGTGTAGTTGGTGCCGTAGCGGGGCCGGTCGGTGATGCCCCCGTCAGCCCGCGCCGGCAGGATGGCCGAGGCAGCCGCGAGAGCGATTATCATCGCTGGAATGTGTTTCATGGCAGTGGTCAATGAATCGTAGTCTATTGTTTCGCACTACAAAGTTACTACGCTGAAAGAGAGTTGTCAAGCACAGATCGGACATACAACAGCACAAATCGGACATGGCGCCTGCGAGTCGTTTTTTGTCTGTTTTGTTATGTGGTGTGTTTTAAATAATATATGTATCTTTGTCAGGTAAAGACCAAATGCCATGAACAGACTGTTAGCCCTCATAATCGCAATCATGCTGGCCCGAACGGGCTGCCTCGCCGTCGAACCGTTGCCCGCCGTGGCCTGGGACAATTATCGTCCGGGGGGCCGCAGCGTGTCGGTCTACGACATAGAGCGCGATGTCGATGGTATGGTGTGGCTGGGCACCAACAACGGTCTGTATGCCTTTGACGGCTTTACGTCGCACCGCATATCGGCGGGCGATGCCGCCAGACCGTTCAATGCGCATGTGCAGGCCATCGTGCCCTGTGATGACGGCTTGTGGCTGGGCACCAACAACGGCCTCTGCCGCTACGACCGTCAGACACGTCTGATAGTGCCCGTCGAGGGCGTGGGGCTGTCTGAGATACGTGCCATGCTGGCGCAGGGCGACCGTCTGCTGATCGGCACGCTCGACGGCCTGTATGTCTATGACACTGTGTCGCGCCGGCTGAGCCAGCGACTCGAGGGGCTTCCCCACAGGGCGGTCTATGCGCTCTATCGCTATGGCGGCGGGGCC
This sequence comes from Bacteroidales bacterium, assembly GCA_030524765.1. Lineage (GTDB taxonomy): Bacteria > Bacteroidota > Bacteroidia > Bacteroidales > Muribaculaceae > CAG-873. Next base: position 13,148 of record JAUNGA010000033.1, read on the forward strand.
GACGCCGATGTCTATGTGGGTACCTACGACGGCCTGTGCCGCTGGCAGCCGTCGACCGGCCGCGTCGAGCGTGTGGCGGTGCCGGCCGATGTGAGCCGCGGGCGCAACCTGTTTGTCAACGCCATCACGACAGATCCGTCGCACGGATGCCTGCTGCTGGGCACCGAGGGGGCTCTGTTGCGGTATTATCCGCGGTCGGGCCGCATGACTGCTGTCGAGGGCTTCGGCGGCAGCTCGGTCAAGGCCCTTGCCTCGACGCCCGAGCGCCGCATAGTGGCCGGCACCGACGACGGCCTGTATCTGTTAGACGATCCCGGCGACGGTACGGTCGACCTGAGCATATGCCGCCACGACTCGCGCGACCACCGCTCGATAATCAACAATACGGTGTGGTCGGTGATGGTCGATGCCGACGGCACCATCATGGCCGGCACCGAGATGGGGCTGTCGATCGCCGACATAGACTCGCCGGTGAGGGTGATCGAGCTGTCTGATCTGACAGGACGCGGCGAGGGTCAGCAGATATACAGCATCATGCGCGATCGCGACGGCTGGCTGTGGCTGGGCGGCACGGGCGGCCTTATACGCACCCGCGAGGGCGCCGCTCCCGAGTGGTATCGCCCGGGCGACAAGACCCATCCGCTGAGCCACAACCGTGTGCGCGATATCAGGCAGCTGTCTGACGGCAGCATATACGTGGCCACTGACGGCTCGCTCAATCTCTTCGACCCAGAGCGCCACACATTTGTCAACTGCCGCATCACCGACCGCACCGGGCGCCGCAATGCCAACTGGGCCTACAGCATAGTCGAAGACAAGCCTTCGGGCAAGCTGTGGACGGGTGCCTATCTCGGGGGCATACTGCTCACCGACGCCCGACGGCTGGCCGCCGCGTCACATGGGGCATGTGTGGCCGACTCGGCCATCAATGCCTCAAACGGCCTGGCCAACGATTTTGTCAACAGCATCGTGGCCGACGAGGCCGGCAACCGCTGGGTGCTGCTCTTCCGCGACTCGTGTCTGACGCGCATCGACCGCCATGGCCGCATCAGCCGCATCGACGTGCATTCGCGCGCCACGGGCGCTTATCCCACGCGGATCGTGCCTGCGGGCGGCGGTGTGTGGACGGCCGCAGGCACTCTGCTGACGCGCATCGACGGCTCGGGCCGCGTGAAGGCCGACGTGACATTCCCTTGCGAGACACCCGACGAGGCCGTACTGGCAATGGCTGCCGTAGGCGGCGAGGTGTGGGCGTCGACCACCGGCGGCGAGGTGTGGGCGCTCGACACGGCCACCATGCATGCGCGGCTGCTGCCGCTGCCGGCCATGGATTATACTGCGATCTACCGCGATCCGGTGTCGGGACGTGTGCTGCTGGGGTCGGTCGACCGTATGGTGGCTGTCGACCCGGCCCGCATGGACCGCCACTCTGACTCTGACCGGCTGTACGTAGTGCGCGCGTTAAACGGCACCGACGAGCTGCATCCCTCGGGCGGCAGGTTGCGTTTGCCCGCAAGGTCGGGGCAGCTGACCGTCGAGCTGGCCACCTATGACTATTCGCCCGGCACGGCGCGTCGCTTTGCCTACCGTCTGGCCGACATCGACTCGACCTGGACACTGTTGCCCGACGGCGACAATACCCTCGAGCTGCGCAATCTGCCCGAGGGCGACCATCGCCTCGAGATGATGCTGCAGGATGTTCCAGAGAGTCTGCAGACGCTGTATGTCAGTGTCGATGCCCCGTGGTACCGCACCCGCACGGCCATAGGCCTGTATGTGCTGTGCGCCCTGCTGGCGGCAACAGCTGTGGCCGCCGCCGTGCGTCGCCGCCAGCGCCACCGCATCGAGCAGATCGAGCGTGCCGCCGCTCTCGACAAGGTAGACGAGCGCATCGAGTTTCTCTCAAACATGTCGCACGATCTCAAGACGCCACTTTCGATGATAATCGGCCCTCTGAGCCGCCTGCGCGAAGAGCCGCCCGCCGATCCCGGCGTCAGCCGCGGCATCGAGGTGGCCTACCACAATGCTCTGAAGCTCAATGATCTCATACACCGCACGATCGAGTGGAACCATGTCGAGGCGCAGACCGACGCCATGCTCATCTACTCGCGTGTCGATGCGGTCGATTTCTGCCGCACCATATTCGACAGCTATGCCGAGGCCTATCCCGGGCGGCGGTTTGTATTCACCGCCGGCACCGACCGCATAATAGCCGATGTCGATGCCGTCAAGCTCGAGTCGGTGCTCAACAATCTGCTCTCGAACGCTGTGAAATACACAAGTGAGGGCGCCACCCTGTCGTGCTCGGTGGCCGCCTCTGACGATCGCCGCAGCCTGCTGCTCACTGTGGCCGACGACGGCCCGGGCATACCTGTGGACGAGCGCAATCTGATCTTCCAGCGCATGTATCGCTCGGCGCGCACCTCTGACCGCAGCGAGGGCACTGGCCTGGGGCTCTATCTGGTCAAGCGCTATGTCGAGATGCACGGCGGCACGATCAGTGTCGAGGGCCGCGAGGGGCAGGGCGCTACCTTTGTGATCACACTGCCGCTGAGCGAGCCCGACGCCGACAGCCCCGCCCGCGACGCGTCGGGCCATCTGGCCACCTCGCCTGTGACGGTGCCGGCAGAGGGCGACAACCGTCCACGCGTGCTTATAGTCGACGACAATATGGCCATAACCGACTTCATAGCCGACCTGCTCGCCGCCGACTATAACGTGGCCACCGCCGCCAACGGCAAGGCCGGCATGGCTGTGGCCGAGACATTCCGCCCCGATCTTATAATAGCCGACGAGATGATGCCAGTCATGACGGGCATTGAGATGACTCGCCGCCTCAGGGGGCAGGGCGCCCCGCTGGCATCGGTGCCGGTCATACTGCTCACGGCCAAGGCCGACAACGACCTCGAGAGCGAGAGCGTGCGCTCGGGTGTCGACATGTTCATGACCAAGCCGTTTGACGCGCCTCTGCTCAAAGCCCGCGTGGCACAGATGCTGCGTGCCCGCGCCGATGTGCGCGACGCCGCCCGTATCGAGCATATGACAGCTCCGCGGCCGATAGAGGCCGAGAGCGACTCGGAGCGCCAGCTGGCCGCCGTCACCGAGGCCATCGAGAGCCATATCAGCGATACGGGTCTGGGCGTGGCCATGGTGTGCGAGCTCACAGGCATGCAGAGCAAGCAGCTATATCGCCTGGTAAAACGCTACGTGGGGCTCTCGCCGGTCGACTACATACGTCAGACACGCCTGCGCAAAGCGGCCATGCTGCTGCGGCAAGACCGCTTCACCGTCAGCGAGGTGATGTATATGGTCGGCTTCAGCTCGCCGTCCTACTTCTCGAAATGCTTTGCCGCCCTGTACGGCTGCAAGCCCAGCCAATACCACGGCGAGTGACGCACCGGCGTGAAATTCTTGATGGCACTGCACAGCTCTCTGCCGCTCATGGCATGGCAGACAGAGAGTCTCGGATGTTGATTTTCGTTGATCATAGGTCTGTAAATATTTTGTCATCATGTAGATTTATCCGGCCGTGACCGGATTGATACAGTCTGCTCTCCTTTAAACTGCATTGTCTAAAGTTGTTGTATCGCATTGCAAAGATGCAATGATTTACAATTGCTATGCAAGTAAAATGATAATTATTTTCAATTTGTAACCGAATTTTAACAACTTTCGCATTTTCGCATAATCGCACGCCCCCCTGTGGACGCGAAAATGCGAATCATGGCACTGCGCTCTTGACGTGACCCTCACGGCGCGTTGTGCCGCAAAAATGTGTGCGTCTCAGACAAAGTTTGACCGAAAAGCTGATTTTTGGCATAAAATGCAGATTGACCGTTGCATGCGTGCTGTAATTTTTGTAACTTTGCGACTATGTGTAGGCTTTGTATATTTATCTCATCGGCTACATTCTGATATATGTTTCACTCGTGAGTCTTAGTCCTATCCTATGCACTATGAAGTAAGGATTGCTGAGGTCATTGATCTGACCGACCGACATACTGCTATCGTGAGACTCGCCGACCCGTCGGGCCGCGACGCCTGTGCCGGCTGTGCCGTCGCATCTGTGTGCGACGTAGGGCGGACGGCCGACCGGATTGAGGTCGATATGCCTGTGGGCCGGGCATCAATGATAGGCGCGGGCGACCGCGTCGAGATCTCGGCGCCTGCCTCGCTCACCCGCCGTGCGGTGGTGGTGCTGCTTGTGCTGCCTCTGGCGGTGCTTGTGGGCGCCGTGGCTGTGGCTGCAGCCGCCGGCGCCTCTGAGCCCGTGGCCGTGGTCATCGGTCTGGCCGCCCTTGCTGCGGCCTTCGGCTCGATGTATGTGCTGCGACGCCGCATCGAGCCTCGCGGACGATGGCGCATCGAACGGGCCATACGTCAATAGATTGTCAACTCTGTCATCAACAAATCGTCCTTATCACATTATATGTCAGTAATATTCATAACTATAGCGGTAATCGGTCTGACCGGCCTGGCCGGAGCGGTGTTGCTTTATGTGGTGGCCCGTCGGTTCAGCGTCGAAGAGGATCCGCGCATCAGTCGTATCGCCGACCTGTTGCCCGGGGCCAATTGCGGCGGCTGTGGCCTCAAGGGCTGTCGCGACTTTGCCACGACCTGTGTCGCCCGGGGTAATCTGGCCGGAATCTGGTGCCCTGTCGGAGGTCAGGACGTCATGGACCGCGTGGCTGCCATCATAGGTGTGGCTGCCGCATCGGTCGACCCCCTCGTGGCCACTCTGCGCTGCAACGGCTCGTGCTCGGCACGTCCGCAGCGGGCCGATTACGACGGCGCCCGCTCGTGTGCCGTGATGGCCGCCGTGGCTGTCGGCGAGCGGGGCTGTTCGTTTGGCTGTCTGGGCTGTGGCGACTGCGTCGGTGTGTGTGGCTTCGGTGCCATATCAATCGACCCCTCGACAGGGTTGCCCGTGGTCGACCCCGACCGGTGCACCGCCTGTGGCGCCTGCGTCGCTGCCTGTCCCCGCCATCTCATAGAGCTGCGTCCACGCGGCAAACGCGACCGCCGCGTGTGGGTGGCCTGCTCGAACCGCGACCGTGGCGCTGTAGCCCGACGCACATGCTCGGCCGCATGTATCGGCTGCGGCAAGTGTGCCCGCACATGCCCGTTCGGCGCCATCGACATCGCCGACAATCTGGCCTATATCGATCCGGCTCTCTGCCGCGCATGCGGCAAATGCATCGACGGATGCCCCACCGGCGCTATCCTGTCGACACTGCCTCCCCGACCCGTCAAACCCGCAACACCCCAAGCCAATGAGACTACGCACATTTAAGAAAGGCGGCATACATCCCTCGCCGTCAAAACTCACCGCAGGCATGCCCATCGTGGCGCTCGATCTGCCGAGGCGGGCGGTGTTGCCGCTGTCGCAGCACATCGGCGCGCCCGCCACGCCCTGTGTCGCTGTCGGCGAGCGCGTGGTGCGTGGCCAGATGGTAGCCAAAGCCGCCGGGTTTGTCTCGGCTCCGGTGCATACACCCATATCGGGTACTGTGCGCGAGATCGCACCCGTGGCCATGCCGTCGGGCTACCCCGTGACGGCCATCACTGTCGAGACCGACGATACGATGCATGAGGCCGACACCGCCGCCCGCCTCGCACAGATCGAGGCCGACATGCAGCCCGCCGACCGCACCCTCTCCGAGACCCTTACAGCCGAGCAGATACGCCGGCGCATCGCCGACAGCGGTATCGTGGGGCTGGGCGGAGCGACTTTCCCCTCTACGGTCAAGCTCTCGACCCGTCCCGACGCCGCGATCGACACACTCGTCATCAACGCCTGCGAGTGCGAGCCTTATCTGACATGCGACGACGCCCTCATGCGCGCCTGCGCGCCACGCATCGCCGAGGGCATCGAGCTGATGCTCAAGGCCGCCGGAGTGCCACGCGCCGTGATAGGCATCGAGGACAATAAGCCCGAGGCTATCGCCGCCCTGCGTGCCGCACTCAGCGACGGCTGGCCCATCGACATATGCGTGCTGCGTACCAAATATCCCCAGGGAGGCGAGAAACAGCTCGTCGAGGCCGTCACAGGCCGCCGCATCCCGGCCGGGGCATTGCCCGCCGCCGTCGGCACGATCGTCAACAACGTCGCCACGGCATTTGCCGTCTATGCCGCCGTCGACGCCGGCCGCCCACTCATCGAGCGCGTCATCACCGTCACCGGCGACACATCGGTCCGCGGCAACTATCTTGTGGCCATCGGCACACCGATAGGCGACATCGTGCCCGCGATCACCGACGGATGCAAGGTCGTGCTCGGCGGCCCGATGATGGGACGCACGGCAGTCACACTCGACACCCCCGTCACCAAGGGCACATCAGGCCTGCTCGTGCTCGAGGGTCGTCCACGCCTGCCCGAACAGCCGTGTATACGCTGCACCGCCTGCGTCAACGTATGCCCGATGGGCCTTGAACCTTATCTGCTGGCCAACCTCGCACGACGACGCATGTGGCCCGAAGCCGAACGTCACACCGTCACCGACTGCATCGAGTGTGGCTCGTGCTCATATATATGCCCGTCGTCGCGTCCGCTGCTCGACTACATCCGACTGGCCAAATCGACCGTCATGGCCGACATACGTGCCCGCAACGCTAAAAAATAAATACCCATGCAAGCTCCACGACTACTCATCTCGCCATCGCCCCACATACACACCCACCGCACCGTGCGGTCGACCATGACCCACGTCATCATTGCCCTCGTGCCCGCGTTCATATGCTCGCTGTGGTACTTCGGGCTGCCGGCACTTGCCCTCGTGGCCGTGTGCATAGCCGCATGCGCCGCCACCGAGTGGGCTGTCGACCGGTGGCTGCTCGGCCGTCCGGCTACCACGGGCGATCTCACCGCTGTCGTCACAGGCCTGCTGCTCGCCCTCAACCTGCCGTCGTCGCTGCCGTGGTGGACAGCCGCGATCGGCTCGGTGTTTGCGATCGGCGTCGCCAAAATGGCTTTCGGCGGTCTGGGTTGCAATATCTTCAACCCGGCCATCGCAGGCCGTGTCTTCCTGCTCATATCATTCCCGGCACTGATGACCACCTGGCCTCTGCCGGGCGAGGCATTCTCGGCCGACGCGGCCACCGGCGCCACTCTGCTCGGCCGACTCAAGCTCGGCGAAGCCGTCGACCCCGCTCTCACCACCGCCGACCTGTGGCTCGGCAACATGGGCGGCTCGCTCGGCGAGACCGGTGCTCTGGCCATAATCGCCGGCCTCGTCTATCTGCTGGCCGTACGTGTCATCTCATGGCATATCCCCGTTGCGATAGTCGCCACGGTGGCACTCTTCGACGCCCTTATCGGCACCCACGTCGGCATTGACCTGCTATCGGGCGGTCTGCTGCTCGGCGCAGTCTTCATGGCCACCGACTATGTCACATCGCCTATGACACGCCGCGGCATGCTGCTCTATGGCTGCATGATCGGTCTGGTCACAGTCGTCATACGGCGCTGGGGCGCGTACCCCGAGGGCATGTCGTTTGCCATCCTGCTCGGCAACGCCGTCACGCCGCTGATCGACAGGTATATACGTCCGCACAGATTCGCCGCAGAGGCACGAAAGGAGGTGGCTGCATGAAATCGACCCTGCGCACCATGACCCTCTCGCTCGGCATCATCGCCATAGCTGTCGCAGCCCTGCTCGCCGCCGTAAATCTGCTCACACGCCGGCCTATAGCCGACGCTGCCAGACAGGCGGCCACGGCTGCTGTGGCCGACGTACTGCCGCCATTCGACAACGATCCACTGGCTTCGCCTGTCGACGTCGGCGGCTGCACCCTCTACCGAGCCACCCTTGACGGCAACCCCGCCGGTACGGCCGTACGCGTGGTCACACCCGACGGCTTCTCGGGGCCAATAGCCATCATGGTAGGATTCGACACTGCCGGACGCCTTACAGGCTACACCATCCTCGAGCATACCGAGACCCCCGGACTCGGAGCCAAAGCTCCGCAATGGTTCTGCGACACCACCGGCAACCGTTCGGTAATTGGCACCGACCGCCCCCTCGCCCTCACCAAAGACGGAGGCACCGTCGACGGCATCACCGCCGCCACCATCACATCGCGCGCATTCATCGGCGCAATCAACCGCGCCCGTCAGGCAATAAACCAATCAACAGACCGATGAAACCACTCAGCATAATCGTCAACGGACTCATCCGTCAGAATCCGACCTTCGTCCTCATCCTCGGCATGTGCCCCACGCTCGGCACCACATCGTCGGCCATCACGGGGCTCTCGATGGGGCTGGCCACACTTTTCGTGCTCATCTGCTCCAACGCGGCTATATCGGCCCTCGCGCCCCTTGTGCCCGATAAAGTGCGCATACCGGCCTACATCATCGTCATCGCATCGTTCGTCACCGCCCTGCAGATGATCATGCAGGCCTACACTCCCGCGCTATACGCCACACTCGGCATCTTCATTCCGCTCATCGTCGTCAACTGCATCCTGCTCGGACGTGCCGAGGCATTTGCCTCGCGCAACGGCGTCATAGCCTCGATATGCGACGCCATCGGCATAGGGCTTGGATTCACCCTCGCCCTCGCCCTCATAGGCACTCTGCGCGAGCTCCTCGGCGCCGGCACCGTATTCGGCTTCACCGTCTACCCCGACACCTACGGCTCGCTACTGTTCATCCTCGCCCCCGGCGCATTCATCGTCCTCGGATTCCTCATTGCAATCTTCAACCGCATCACGCGCAAAGCCTGATCCTCTGTCAAAGCCATGCTCACCTATCTCGCCATCATCGTCACAGCAATATTCGTCAACAACATCGTCTTTGCCCAGTTTCTTGGCATATGCCCCTTCATAGGCGTATCCAAACGCATCGACTCGGCTCTCGGCATGGGTGCCGCCGTCACTTTCGTCATGGCGGTAGCCACCACCGTCACCACCCTCCTGCAAGACCTCATACTCGATCCTCTCGGTCTCGGCTACATACAGACCATCCTCTTCATTCTCGTAATAGCTATCCTCGTGCAGATGCTCGAGATCATCATACGCAAGATCTCGCCATCCCTCTATGCGGCCCTGGGTGTATTTCTGCCCCTCATCACCACCAATTGCGCCGTGCTCGGTGTCGCCATCATCGTCACACAGCGCCACTACACACTCCTTGCCTCGCTCACCTACGCCATCGCCACAGCCATAGGCTTCACCATGGCGCTGCTCATCTTCGCAGGCATCCGCACACGCCTCGACCTGGTAGACATCCCGCGTCCCATGCGGGGCGTACCCATAGCCCTCATCACAGCCGGACTTATCGCCATGGCATTCATGGGTTTCTCAGGTATTACAATAGGGTAGGGCATATCCCTATCGGGATTACACATATATTATATAGGGGGTAAATATTATATAGGTAGTCCCAAAAAATCGTCACATATATTATTGTATATAGCCGTTGTCATCGCGGTTCTCTTCCATTGTGTTGAGGTGACCTCCTCTATCTGGCAGCCGGTCTCAAAAAAGACATTTATAACTGCCACATATACAGTGAGATTCGAAATTAGCATGTTTTTTTAACATAAAAAACTTGGTAAAATATTTGGAGTATTCGAATAAAGGCGCTACCTTTGCACTCGCTTTTGAGAAGCAACGCACATTGAGACGCCGGAGAGGCC
>JAUNGA010000034.1 GCA_030524765.1 Bacteroidales bacterium
CGATGGCCGACCGCTCGACGTCGCTGAGCGTACGGCCGGGGGCAAGCGTGCCGTCAAGCCGTACGGGACGGCTTGTGAATGTGAGCTGCGGGGCTGCTGTGGTGAAGATGCGTATCATAGATCGGTTGATTTTTGTGCAAAGTTAAGGCACCGACAGGCCGGCTGCTCAACTTTTGGCAGAATCGACCAAAAGTCTGATAAAATTTTTGCATCGGCAGCAATAAAAATCAGGGGCAGACTCTCTCGCAAGTGTCTGCCCCTGAAATAAATTATATATTACATTACTTTACATACATTTTTTTATCGCCTACAATGTAGAAACCGGCCGGAAGGTCGTTGAGGGCCTCGCCTGAAGCGACCTGCGATCTGACCATGACGCCATCTATGCTGTACACATCCACCAGACCGTTTCCGGCAGGATCAGGCAATACAGATTCGACGCCTGATCCCGAGCCATAAACACTCAGCTGCCATGCTCTCAGCCGACGCACATCGGTAGTACCTGTCGAGAACGCCTCGATATTTATGCCGTCGGTGTCTGTAGGGAAAACCCTCACTGATGTAGCCCATGTATCGTTGACAAAGATATCAACAATAGAATGGTCGACGAACGCATTGATCTTAAGAGTACTGCCTGCGGCAGGACGTACCGGCAGAGACGCGCGGTACACTCCGTCATAGACACCTCCGTCGTTGATCAGACGAGGCAGGGCGCTGAAGTCGGCGACAAGCTCACCGGTCGCAGGGTTGTAATATATCGATCCCTCGGCCGCGCCATTCTTGAATATCTTGAAACCGAACTGAGACGATCCGACGACAAATTCACCGCACAGCTCGACAGAGCGCCCTGCCACGGGCGACATGTCGACCGAGCCCGAGAGGGTGAAATCGCTGCGCAGGAACGAGGTGGCCGTACGCATATCGGCGAGTCCCGAATAGGGCCGCTGCACGAGCGAGCCGTCTGCGGCAAGCGACCACTCGCGTGGCAACGAATAGCAGTGGGCCCATCCAAGACGCCAGTTGGTCTCAGAAGGCAGTTTGTCGGGAACGATACCGAGGGCGATTGTCTTGCCGTCATGGTTGTAGACAGTGGGCGAGAGCAGACCGAACCCCTGGCGTGAGGTCAGTTCGACAGTACGTGGCGATCGCGAAGACGCATCAGGCACGAATTTGCCGTCGGCGGCTATCGACCCGATCCAGTAGAGCGTGCGCACGCCCTGCAATGTGCCGAGCGGTGTGGCCGTGAAAAGCCAACGGCCGTCGGGCATGCGGGTGACATTAGGCATCTCCCAGAATGTACCGTCCTGGGCGGCCGACGAACCCGTAAAGAACAGATCGCCGCCATTGGTCCAGCTGCCCGATGCCGCATTGTAGCGGTGCAGAGTGGTCGTACCCACCCCACCCTTTGACGAGCCGACGATGATGTATGCATCGTTGCCGCTGCGGAAGAAGTAGGGATCTCTGAAATCGTCGGACAGGCCCGCGGGACGGCCGCCTATTATGGGATTTGAAGCATATTTCGTCCAGTCGTCGAGGTCGGCGGTGACGGGTGCGGCCCCGGCTATCATAGCCTTGGCATAGTCGACCGCGGTATAGAGGATGTTGGGTTTGCCGCCTGTGATGACATCATCGGCAAATACGCAACCGCTCCAGCATCCTTTGATATCATACCAGTTGCCGGGGGCAATGGCTATCGGTTCCTCGCGCCAGTCATAAAGATTCTCAGACGAGATATGTCCCCAATGCAGACGGGCCATATACGGTCCATCGGCATTTTTCTGAAAGAAAAGGTGATAGCGACCGTCGGCGTGATACAATCCATGACACTCGTTGGTCCATCCGGCGGCAGGCATGCCGTGGAAATGCGGCCTCAGGATGTCATCGGCGAAACGCGACGCCGGAATGTCAAGATCGGGGGCGTTCTCGGCCTTTATCCCACTGAGATCAGCGATATTCTTTGCTTCGTCCCATATCGAGATATCATCTATCAGGCCGTTGAACGACATAAGCTCGAACGGCCCCGACTTGCGGCTCTCGGTCGACTGCCCCATATAAAAATCGGACTGCGGCAGCGATATACTGCCGTTCGCACGTGAAGAGCCTACCTCGACACCGTTGTTATAGAGCTTTACCTGTCGGGCATCGCAATCGATCACAGCTACAAGATTATTCCACTGATATACGGGCAGCGGAGTCTCGACATCTATATTGACGGGCCAGCCGCCGACATAGGTACGGAATGAATATTTACCGTTAAACCCGACATAAAACCCGAATCCTGTCTTTTTCGACGCATCAAGACAGGTGGCAATCGCAGTCTTCTCCGGCGTGTCGGTGTCGATCTGAATGATAGGATAGCACGGCAATGCGACCCAGAGCGAGACCGTCATCTTGCGTGCATCAGAGGGCAACAGGTCGCGCAGACGCGCATTCACATGCGATGTATAGCCATCGAAACGCAGTGCATTGCCGACGGCACCCGGAACATTCTCAGGCGCGAAATTGCCCTGAACGGCAAAGCGTTCGCCACTGACCGTCTCAAGAATCTGGCCCGAGCGAACGTCCATCGAAAAATGGGCAACAAGCCCGGCATCGGCAGCCAGAACCGACATAAACGCCGCCGCCGATAGAATCATACGATGAAATTTGGTAAACATAGTTTCTTTCATGGTTTTAAGGCAGCCGGAACTTTGGCGGTCCCGGCTGCCTGCAGTTAACGGGATATCAATTGTCAATATATGTATTGTTTTGTGGCTTTGCCATTCTCGACCACAATGTAGAGGCCGGGGGCCGACGGGACGGCCACACACATGCCGTCGACAGTATAATATACGGGGGCATCACCGACGCTGTCAATCTCTACACCACCGATGCCCGATGTGACCTCATCGAGGTAGCTCTTGCGCAGATAGTTGAGCGTATTGAACGAAAGATCGCGCAAGTTTGCGGCATAGAGGTTCTCGCCTTGCGGAGCCCACTCGCAGCAGGCCATACCGTTGGCGATCACATTGCCTTTCCAGCCACGTTTAACCACATTATCGATGGTATATGCATCGTCGGGCAGAAACTCGACTATACCGAATTCCTTTACGTTGTCGCCGCTGTTCTGACCCCACGTTCCAATCACCTGGGCATTGTTCTCGCGACGGAAATCATCAAGGTTCTCACTTTGCCACATACAGTTGTTGTCATCGACAAACAGCTGTGCGCCGTCAGTATGGGCGAGCATCGGATATATGCCTTTGTCAAGATTTGTCAAAGGTACAAAATATCCTTCATAATCATCATATAGAGTACCGAATAAAGCATGTCCGGCCTGATCGGCATGATTACTGTCAATGATATTTGCCGAGATGCTCCAGGTGTCTTTGAGATCTACCGTATTGGCATTTGAGCCGTAGATTGTCGGCTCGCTGTCTATACGTCCCATGCCCACGAGCAGCTGCACTGCCTGCCCCGACAGATAGAGGTCGCCCCCGTCTTTTGAATACTTGGTGAGAGTCTCGATGAATCCCTCGCCATAGTGGGCGGCGACATTCTGCCAGCCTTTCTCCAGACCGGCACGGTCGACATGTATCCATACAGTCTTGATCGCCGACAGACTCCCGGCATTGAAATCAGCCGGAGCAAGCACCGTCGCACTGGGATAGGCTTCGGTGAAGAAATTCTGTGCGGCAATCTCCTGCTCATTGGGATCGTCAGACTGCAGAAACGCGATGCCTGTAACTTTTTCGAGAGGCTTGAAAGTGTTTTGGGCGGGAGCAGCAACCGGAGCCACCGCCATAGCGGCCATGATGCACGCTGTGTATATCGCCTTCATTATTTCACAATTACTTTTGATGTACGGGCGCCCTGACGCACAATGTAAATACCCGGCACGAGGTCGCTGCCATCAACCGCCATGCCCTGCAGGTTGTAATAGACTGCAGGAGTCCCGTCGGCCGAAACCGCAATATCGGCGACACCATCGGCCTTTTCAGGAGCGAGGTAGTCGATGCAGTTGGCAGTGAGAGTCTTGAGATTGTCATGATAGACATTTGTGCCTGAGCGGGGAGACCACTCGCACGTAGCAAGGCCATTGGCTATGATGCTGCCCTTGAAGTTGTTGTCGGGCTTAAACTCTACGATGCCGGCAACGGCATGGTCAATCACATGGCCCCATGTGCCGAGGACTGCCGAATTAGTCTCTGTCTCGAATTTCTCGACAGTGTTCTTGCCGTCGACCGCATATGCAAACGCATTGAGATCCCACATGCAGTTGTGGTCTTCGCGATAGACCGAGGTTTCGGGATTGCCTGTGCCCTCCATCGGAAATGTCTCGCACAAGAAGTCATTGTACATGCCGGCTTCGATATCCTTATATATAGGATGCGAGCTACGGTCATAAAACTGTGTCGGATCATAATGGTCAGAAGCAGGGTCCATTACAAACCAATAACCGATCTTGGCATTGATAGTCCAGTCGTCAAAGCCCTCGCCGCCGTCGCCGTCGCCGAAGATTCCGGGGGCGAATTTGCCGTCAACGCGGCCTATCGCGGTGATGAGCTGTGTGGCATGTTTGGTCAGGAGCAGATTGCCGCCATCGGCCACAAACTTATGCAGAGCCGCAACAGTGGCATCGCTGCTGAAGGCTGCCGGCAGGCGGTCCCAGCCACGGCCTATGCCGACGCGATCGACATGTATCCAGATACAGTCGATATCCTTGGCGTCGATCTTATCGACATCCGAGGGAGTCAGTACCAGGCCGTCGGGGTACTCGCTGACAAAGAAACGGGCAGCGTCAAACTCCTGGAAGCTGTCGATCTGATCGACCGAGGGGGCATCGATGATGATTGCTGTACGCTGATTGGCACTGAGCGAGGCAGAGCCTGCGAGTGCTACGGCGAGAATCGCCGTCTTTAAAGTAGAATTTTTCATTTTTAGGGTTAGTAAAGTGTATAATGATGTGATTATTCAGTAAATCCGGTCAGGCAGTTAAGAAAACGGCCGGACGGTAGCCCGGGATCGGCAACTGCCGTCCGGCCGCGAAAGAAACCTATGTTATCTTGTTTTACCTTGCTGTATTATATCGGATATTATTTAAGATAGTCAAGTATATTGACGGTGAGCTGCTCGATATTGCGCTGATAGGGATTTACGCCCGAGTTCTGATTCCACTCGTATGCCGCGAATCCGTTGGCGATGCATCGGCCATGCTCGGCATTGGCATAGAATTCGACAAGACCGGCTACACAGTGGTCGCGGACGTGACCCCAGGTGGCGAGAACAAGCGAGTTTGTGGTCACCTCGAAGTTTTTGATAACGTCGGGATAACTGCCTTTGTCATAGATGTTGCAATCCCACAGGCAGTTGTGATCCTCGCGCTGACCCGGGCCGATAAGCGGCAGGCTCTCGTAGCCATATCCGTTGGGATCCTCGAATGTAAGGTCCTTGAAGATCGCATGCTCGGTGCGGTCATAGAATCCCTGGTCGCTGCCGTTGCGGAAGTCCCAGCCCAGATAAGGATTGATGGTCCATACATCAGAGCCTGTGCCGCCGTCACCGTTGCCGTAGACGGTCGGAGCCATGTCGCCGGGCACGATGCCGAGGGGTACGGTGAGCTGGGTTGCCATGTTGGCGAGGTAGAGGCTGCCGCCGTTGGCCGAATACTGACGCAGAGCCGCGATTGTCTCATCGCTCGAGATCTGCGAGGGCAGATTCTGCCAGCCGAGAGGCAGACCGTTGCGGTCGATCTCAATCCAGATCACGGGATAGATGTCGGCATCGAGATCGGCGATCTGCTCGGGATAGATGAGCTCGGCATTATCCTGGGTCATGAACCATGATGCGGCCGCGCGCTCGTCGTCGTCGGGGAGCTGCTGTATCGACGGGGCAGTCATCAGATAGCACATCTTGGGAGTGATATAGGGGATGACGGCCTTGACCGACTCGCCCTTGGATGCATAATATGTGTCATAGACGACAGCTACGGTATAGGTGATCTCGCGATCCATGGGCTGGCCCTTGAGCACACATGATGTGGGACGGCCCTCGATCAGAGTGGCGGCATCCACATCGCCGTCGCGGATGACCCTGACGCCTGTGATCGACTCGTCGGCCGGGAGAGTCCAGTCGAGCGTGACCGTACGGCCGTTGACCGCGGCCTTGAGGCCGGTGACATTGGGCAGCTCGATATAAGGGATAGTGGCCGTAACCGACACGCCCTCTGATACATATCCGCCATCGTAAAGCACTTTGACGGTATAGAGATATTCCTGCTCCATCGGCTGTCCGGTGACGGTATATGATGTCACACGGCCGTCGAGACGCAGCGGGTTTGAACCGTTGCCGTTGCGGATGAGCAGTACGCCCTCGACATTATCGCCGGCGGGCAAAGCCCATGAGATATTGACTGTATAGCCTGTAATATCGGCCTTAAGGTCAGTGACCTTGGCAAGCGACGGAACCTCGGGATATCCGGTCGGCTCGAAATCAGAGCAGGAGCCCAGCAGGCAGCATACGGCCGCCAGCAGCAGACCGAGTGTATATGTTATAATCTTATTCATTATCGGGTATTATTTTAGGGTTATTTGTAAAGATCACCGGCGTTGTCGACCTGATTGACGGGAATAGGCAGGTAGATCTCGTCGGCCGAGAGATTTGCGCCCTGATAGTAAGAACGCACCTTGACCTCTGAGGCATAGTAGGCATTCATGGTCTCGACGACATTGCCCCAGCGTACGAGGTCAAACCACCGCAGACCCTCCATAGCCAGCTCGAGACGGCGCTCCATGCGCACGGCGCGGCGGGCATAATCCTGGTTCCAGCCCGTTGCCGGATACTGGCGCACGAGATAATTGGCGACCATCGGGTTGCAGTCGACCGGCTCGTAGACGGGATCGACCGAGCGGTTGGCCTTGGCGCGGATCTCGTTGATGAGGCCACGGGCCTCGTCGAGATTCTTATTCTGCTCGATCAGAGCTTCGGCCTTCATGAGCATGACATCGGCATATCTGATAAGGATGCAGTTGAGCGAAGAGGCACCCCAGGGCACGATACCGGGTTTGACGTAGGGCGACTCGGGTGCGGGATAAGGCTTTTTGCCCGAGTACTGGCCATAAAGCTCAAAGTTGCGGCACCACTTCTCGTTGTACATATGCGAGCGCCAGGGCATGCCTATGCGGCCGAGAGTGAAATCGAGACGGGGGTCGACGTTGCCCTCGAAGTCGGCTTTGTCGACATTGAGATCGTCGGGAGCGCCGTTGAGATAGGGCAGACCGGTCTCGTCGGTGCGGAAAGCATTGACAAGGTTTTGCGACGCAAGGTAGAAGTCATCGCCGTTGCCATAAAGATTGCCCTCAGACCAGGTGCAGTTGAGACAGTTGTTGAAGTTGTACTGGTCAGGCGAGTTGGCCGAAGAGAACTGGATGGCCATCACAGACTCGTACTGATTGTTGAATTCGGGCTTCGACATGTCGAGGAAGTTGTCATACAAGGCATATTTGCCGCTGCTGATGACATATCCGGCATATTTCTCGGCCTCGGCCCAGTCTGATGTAAAGAGATCGACGCGTGCAAGCAGTGCGGCGGCCACATATCTGTTGAAACGGCCGACCTGCTCTTGCGATACGGGCAGGGCGTCGTAGCTGTCGCGGAGATCCTGCTTGATGAAACCGGCGATCTCGTCGCGCGAGTACTCGTCGGCACGGCATTCGCTGGGATTGGTGACAGTCTCGTCGAAGTAAGGGAATTTGGCGAATATGCGCAGCATATCGAAATAATAGTATGCACGCAGGGTCTTCATCTCGGCCACAAACGATGCCTTGTCGGCCTCAGAGATCGATGCCGAAGCCATGATGCCGCGGATGGCGGTATTGCAGCGGCTGATCGAGAAGTAGTTGTTGCGCCACTTGAAGTTTGCCACGTCGTTGTCGCTCTGCACGTTGCCTACTTCGAGCTGATGTATGTATCCCTCCATTGTGACACCGTCGCCACCCTTGAGGGCGTCGTCAGAACGCACGTCAAACACCCAGTTGTTGATCGGGCCGGCAAACGACTCGTTGTTGCCGAAATAGTGGTTGAGCAGAGTTGCATAGGCCGATGTCATCAGGTCGATGGCCTCGTCATCGCCGATCTGCTCGTCGGTGAACACGCCCTGCGGCTTTGTATCGAGCAGGTCGTCGCAAGAGGTGAATGCAGCGGCGGCAGAGAACATTGCCACAGCGCAGGCAGCACTTTTTACGATATTTGATATTCTGGTATTCATTGTATGTCTGATTTATGGTTTAGAACTGGAGATTGAGACCCAGGGTGAATGTGCGGGGACGGGGATATGCGCCATTGTCGATACGGGCACCGTACTCGGCGGGGAGAAGTTCGGGATCAAGGCCTTTATAGCCGGTGATCGTAAACACGTTCTCGACCTGACCGAAAATGTCGAGGTTTGACGCGCCGATCTTGCTTATGATGTTGCCGGGCAGCGAGTATGAGAGTTTGAGATATTTCATCTTCATGTAGCTGCCGTTTTCAACATAATATGTCGAGAAGCGGCTCTCGTTGTTGTCATCGGTGAGCGAGAGGGCGGGGATGTCGGTATTGGTGTTGGTCGGAGTCCATGCGTTGAGGATATCGGCGCCGCGGTTGGTGGCGAGGTTGCCGTAATTCATCGACAGCAGCTGACGTTTCATATGGTTCTGGATGTCAAAGCCGAAGTCGCCTGCGAAGAACATGTCGAGGGTTATATTGCGGTATTTGAATGTAAGATTGAGACCCATCGACAGATCGGGGTTGGGGTCGCCTATGATGCAGCGGTCGTTGTCGTCAATCACACCGTTGCCGTCAAGATCGCGGTAGATCAGACGTCCGGGAGCGGCGCCGGCCTGTGTGGCGTGGTTGGCCACCTCGGTCTCGTTCTGGAAGATACCGTCGCAGACATAGCCGAAATAAACGCCCATGGGCTGTCCGGGGATGAGACGCTGGTCACCGCCGATGAATTTCTGACGCGAATTGAGGTTTACGAGTTTGTTCTTATACTGCGAGATGTTTACCGAGCCTGTCCACGAGAAATCGCCGTAGCGGGGGCTGATATATCCGAGCGATACCTCCCAGCCGGTGTTCTTCATATCGCCTGTGTTGAGCCAGATGGCGGCGTTCTCACCTGCTACGTCGAGGGCCGGCGGGATGGTGAGCATGTCTTTGGTCTTCTTGATATAATAGTCGGCGCTGAGATTGAGGGCACCGCCGAGGAACTGCAGGTCGACACCGATGTTATTCTGATATGTTGTCTCCCATTTGAGATCGGGGTTGCCGGTGCTTGCCAGCGTGATACCCGATGTGGTCGACGAGTTGGTGCCGTTGATATCGTAGGCACCGTTGCCTGTGTTGAAGATATATGTCGAGTAGGCGGGATAGAGCGAGGGGATGTTGGCGTTGCCGTTCTGACCCCAAGAGTAGCGCACTTTCAGGTCGCTGAGTATCTCGTTGTGGGGGAAAAACGCCTCCTGGGTGGGACGCCATGCCAGCGAGAATGCGGGGAAGACACCTGCGCGGTGGCCTTTTGCAAAGCGGGAGTTCTCATCGCGACGGATGGTGAAAGAAGCCAGATAGCGGTCTGCATAGTTGTAGTCTACCTTGCCGAAGAGCGAGAACACCGACCATTGGGTCTTGCCGCCGCCGTTGTTGCGTGTGCCTGTGCCCGCGCCGATCTGCATGTAGTCGGAATCCTCGAAAGCATATCCCTCACGTGAGGCCGACAGGTCGCGGAATGTATATCCGATGGCCTCGGTGCCGAGCAGCACGGTAAGATGATGCACATCGGCAAAGGTCTTGTTGTAGTTGGCGGTATTGGTCCATGTCCATGTGTCGCCCTGGCCATATACGCTCGATACGCTGTTGACATCGCCGGGATTGACCGCACGTCCCAGAGTGTTGTTGAAGTACTGGCTGTGCTCGATGCCTATATTTGTCTTGAGGATGAGACCGTCGACCGGTTTCACCTCGAGATAGGCGTTGCCGAGGATACGCCACGATGCGAGATCGTTGTCGCGTGCATTGCTGATAAGCTGCACGGGGTTGGCAAGGTCAGACGCGATGAGCGCGAGAGGACGTGTCCACGATCCGTCAAGGCCTGTGACAGGCAGGGCCGGATGCTGGCTCATTGCGGTGAACGGAATGCCACGGTCGCCTGCCACATCGACACCGCGGTTTTTCCAGCGGGCTACCAGCAGGTTCTCGCCGACGCTGACATATTTGTTGAAATCATATCGTGAATTGATACGTGCAGAATAGCGCTCGTAGAACGTATCCTGTATGTTGCCGTTCTGATTTATATAGTTGAGCGAGAACATCACCGAACCCTTTTCGGTGTTGTTTGAGATCGAAGCGGTGAGGTTGTTGGTCCAGGCAGTGCGATAGATCTCGTCTTGCCAGTCGGTATTTGTGGTAGGATAGTTGGGGTTGCCGGCCACGTACTGTTGCAGCACCGGAGTCTCGCCCGAGCCGTAAAGCACATGCGACGGAGCGATGTGCGAGTTGCGTGATGCGGCCCAGTAGGCCACGCCCCATTGCTCGGCGTCAAGCATATCGTAGCGTTTTGCGATTGTCTGCGCGCTGACAGCATAGTTGACATTGACCGTCATACGGTCGCCCTTGCCGTGCTTGGTGGTGATGACCACAACACCGTTGGCCGCACGCGAGCCGTAGATAGATGCCGATGCGGCGTCTTTGAGCACCTGCATTGTCTCGATATCGGCCGGGTTGATGCAGTTGATGTTGTCGGTGGGTATGCCGTCAATTATATACAATGGGTCGTTGCTCGAGTTGGCGGTCGACATACCGCGCACACGTATCGAGCCTGTGCCGCCCGGAGCGGCATCGGGCACTACGTTGACGCCCGGCAGCTTGCCGGCCATCGAGTTCATGATATTGCCCGAGTTCTCGCTGAGTGGCTCTTTCATGTCCATCACGGCGACGGCGCCGGTCAGGTCGGCCTTGCGCACGGTCTGGTAACCGACGACAACCACCTCGTCGAGCAGCTCAGAGTTCTCGGCCAGATAGATGGTCATCTGACGCTCGGCCTTGACCTCGGTCGGGTTGAAACCTACATAAGACACTTTAAGGATGGCGCCCTGAGGCACCTCGATTGTGAAGTTGCCGTCGATATCGGTCGCGGCGCCTGTTTTGTTTGCCTCGCAGAATACCGACGCGCCGATCAGCGGCTCGTCGTCAGTCTTCGAGAGCACGGTCCCATGCACAGTGATCTGCTGTGCCTGCGCAATGATTGCCATTACCAATAGCATGATTGCACTGAGAATTGTTCTTTTCATGTAATTTAGGTTAAAATTTGAGATTCTGCTGCAAATTTACGTTAAGGGTTGCCCTACAGTATATAACGTATGTTGTATGAAGTATAATTTTTGTTGCGGCACACGATTTTTGATAGCTTGTGCATCATTTTTATCACAAAAAAGCCGGATACACGCACACGCCCGTCGGGGCGTGCATTGTGTATCCGGTGATGGTTGCGCCGATATGCCTCAGAGCCGGGCGCGGACGTCAGAGGGAGTCTCGCCGAATGCATCGCGATAGCATTTGGTGAAGTAGGCCGGAGTAGAGAAACCGATCTGATAGGCGATCTCGCTGATGGTCTTGTCGGTCGATACGAGCAGTTGCCGTGCGCGGTTGAGCCTGATGGTGCGCATGAGCTCGACCGGTGAATAATTGGTGAGAGCCTTGATCTTGCGGTAGAACTGCGATCGTTCGAGCCCCATGCGGGCTGCGAGACTGTCGACGTTGGTCTCGGGATTTCCCATCTCGGCCGAGAATATCTCAAGGAAACGGTTATAGAACTCGCTGTCGATGTCTGATACCGGTTTGCGAGTCTCCTTGGGGGCAGGCTGAGCCGTCTTTCCGGTCGATCGCCACAGTTGTTCGATGCGGCGGCGGTTGGCGATGAGCGAGGCACATCGCGAGCGCAGCACAGAGCTGTCAAACGGCTTGGCCAGATAGCCGTCGGCGCCGCTGTCATATCCCTGCACACGCTGCTCGTCCATCGAGCAGGCCGTGAGCATGAGCACGGGTATGTGTGATGTGGTGACCTCCGATTTGATGCGCCGGCAGCACTCGAGACCGTCCATGACCGGCATCATCACGTCGCAAATGATCAGATCGGGCACGTAACGGGCGGCACGGTGCAGGCCGTCGGCGCCGTTCGATGCCGTAATGACGTTGTAGTCGGCCGACAGCAGCTGCGCCAGCATGCGCTGTATGTCTTTGTTGTCGTCGATCACGAGCACAATGGGCTTGGCGTCGTCAAACTCGATGTCGCTGTCGATGGTGTCAAGCTCGGCATCGACCTCGTCGGCGGTGATGGTGGCCGCAATGTCGGCGGCGTGGGCCTCGACGTGGCGCACGGGCAGCGTGACGGTGAATACCGAGCCGCGTCCGGGCTCGCTCTCGACGGCGATCGTACCGCCGTGAAGCTCGACAAAAGCTTTTGACACCGAGAGCCCTATGCCCGAGCCGTCGGGATGCACGCGGTCGACCTGATAAAAGCGGTCGAAGATGTTGCCGAGATCGCGGCTGCTGATACCCTCGCCGGTGTCGGCCACCGTGATGACTGCCCGGTCGCCGTCGATACGGCAGGTGATTGTGATCGAGCCGTTGTCAGGAGTATATTTGAAAGCGTTTGACACCAGATTGAAAAATACGCGCTCGATTTTCTCGGTGTCGACGGCGAGAGTCACCGATCCGTCGGCCGGGGCATCGACAGCCAGACGCATATGGCGCTTGCGGGCCAGCGACACAAACGCCTCGGCCCACTCGCCGACAGCCTTGCCGAGATCGGTCTCGCCAAGAGAGAGGGTGAGCTTGTCGTTTTCGTATTTACGGAAGTCAAGTATCTGGTTGATAAGCCGTCGCAGTATCCTTACGTTTTTATCCGCGATCTTGATGAGTGTCTGTTGCTGAGACGTGAGATTATCGGCGGCGGCAAGCTGCGCCACCGGCTCGGAGATGAGTGTGAGCGGTGTGCGCAGATCGTGCGAGACGTTTGTGAAGAACATGAGTTTTGAGCGTGTCGCCTCTTGCAGACGCTCGTTGAGCAGTTTCTGCTTGTCGCGCTCCTGCTCGAGCTCGCGGTTCCGGTCGATGAGGGCGGCCTGATGGCGTTTGTGCTGCCAGAATGCCCTGAGCACCAGAAAGACCACGCCGAACAGCAACACGATGATGACGATGCTTGCATAGAAGAGCGATGTCTGCGACGAATGCTGTGCCCAGTAGTCGTCGATGCGGGTCTTGAGTATGCGCATTTTGCCGGTCTCCTCGTTCAGAGCCTCATTCTGCAACAGCAGTATATCGGCGTTCGACAGATCGACGGCCGACGATACCGGCAGCATCACCTCGCGCTCATAAGGCTCGCCCCGCAGAATCGACAACGCGGTGCGTATGATGCGCTGGCCCTCGGTAGGATACAGGAATGTGGCATCTATCACACTGTCGGCCACGGCCTTGATGCCGATATTTGGCGCCGCGTCGATACCGATGATGCGTATGCTGTCGCGCCCCAGGCGGCGGGCGACCTCTGATGCGCCTATAGCCATACGGTCGTTGTGGGCATATATGAGGTCGACGTCGTCATAGACTCTCAGCAGCGAGTCGGCCACGACGATGGCATCCTCTTTATTCCAGTCGGCGGCCACACTTGCGAGCATACGGCCGCCGCCGGCCTCAAACTCGCTGACAAAGCCGTCATGCCGCCCCTCGGCCGGGGTCGATCCACGCAGGCCGTAGATCTCGATGGCTTTGGCTCCGCGGCCGAGCATATGCAGGGCATAGTGGGCGGCCGACCGGCCGAGCCCCTCGTTGTCGACACCTATACGGGCGGTGTAGGTATCACCTATGATATTGCGGTCAAATATAATCACGGGCATGCCCCGCTCGTACACATCTTTGATCACGGGTGTGAGAGCGGCGGCCTCGTTGGGCGACACGATGAGCATGTCAAACCCGTTGTCGGCAAAATATCTGATGTCGGCGGCCTGGCGGTCATTGTCATCGTCGGCCGAGCGTATCTCGACCTCGACGTCTTCGTTGAACATCACCTCGCGCCGTATCTCGTCGTTCATTTTGCTGCGCCAGTCATCCTGGCTGCACTGCGACACGCCGATGCGGTATTTCCTGTTGTCGGCACACGATATCAGAATCAGAGCCGACAGCGGCACTATGAACAAGATTAACAGCAGATTTGTCAGTCTCATATTTTTCACAGTAAGAACGGTCTAATTATTCAGGCGCGACAAAGTTAATCATAATCATATGAAAAACAGTGCATAGAATATAAAAAATATTTGTATGCATCATTTTTTACACTCTATGCACGATTATTGATAGCCACAACAACCATTATTATATTAGCTTTGCATTGTCAAATGTTTTTGATAATTAATACCATAAAAAATATGACCGAAACCTTGTTTTCTCTAAAAGCCATGACAGTCGCAGCGGCCCTCGCGCTGGCCACCGGCAGCGCTACCGCAGCCGACGGCGTCGAGATCGACCATCTCGGTGTAAACAACACACTCGTGCGCGTCACCGGCCCGGGCAGATATCTGATCATGCCCGTGCAGGAGTCAAACGACGACGCCCGCATCAACGTGCTGGTCGACGGCAAGATCGCCGAGACCATATACGTGAGGCTCGCAAAATCGAAGACCGACTACACGGTGCCTTTTGACCTTACACCCTACCAAGGCAGAAACGTGATACTCGACGTGGTGACACCCCAGGGCCGCAGCTCGGTGCGCGAGGCCAAGGACGATGTGTGCTGGCGCGGCATGGAGCTCACCGACACCATCGACACGACCGACCGCGAGGAACGCTACCGTCCCGCATACCACCATACGCCTGTCTACGGATGGATGAACGACCCCAACGGCATGTTCTACCGTGACGGCAAGTGGCACCTCTATTATCAGTACAACCCCTACGGATCAAAGTGGCAGAACATGACTTGGGGCCACTCGGTGTCTGACGACCTAATCAACTGGGAACACCTGCCCGTGGCTATCCGTCCCGACGGCCTCGGAGCGATATTCAGCGGCAGCTGCGTGATCGACCATGAAGGCACGGCAGGACAAGGCCGCGACGCAGTCATCGCCCTATATACCTCGGCCGGCACAAGCCAGATACAGAGCATGGCAGCGAGCCGCGACGGCGGCATGACGTTCGACAAATGGGCAGCCAACCCCGTGCTGACCCTCGAGAGCGAGGCGCGCGACCCCAACATGTTCCGGAACGAAAGCACCGGCGAGTGGAATCTCGTGCTGGCTCACGCACTCGACCACGAGATGCTCATATTCACCTCTCCCGACCTGAAGACATGGACGCTGCAAAGCGCATTCGGCAAGGGCGAGGGCGCCCAGGGCGGCGTGTGGGAGTGCCCCGATCTGTTTGAGTTAGCTGTCGACGGCACCGGCGACAAAAAATGGGTGCTGCTGTGCAACCTCAACCCCGGCGGCCCCTTCGGCGGAAGCGCCACACAATATTTCATCGGCGATTTTGACGGCAAGACCTTCAGATCTGACACCGATGCCGACGGCAGGATACCGACCAAGTGGCTCGACTACGGCAAAGACCATTATGCGACAGTGAGCTTCAGCGACACGCCCGACGGCCGCCGCACCGTGCTGGGCTGGATGAGCAACTGGCAGTATGCCGCCGAGGTGCCCACCATGCAGTATCGCAGCGCCAACACCCTGCCCAGGGAGATGGGCCTGTTCACCGCGCCCGACGGAGAGCTGTACGTGTCGAGCGCCCCGTCGCCCGAGCTGCTCGCCCTCAGAGGCAAGGTGACCGCAAAAGCCGCGAAGGCCAATGTGGGCCGCAACGCCCGCACATATGCCCTGCCCGCCGACGGACTGTGCGAGATCACACTCGACATCGACGCACAGAAGGCCTCGGCCGTGACCCTCGAACTGGCCAACAAGGCCGGCGACAAGGTGACGATGACCTACGACGCCGAGTCGCGCACCATGTCTTTTGACCGTCGCGAGAGCGGTGTGACCGACTTCAGCGAGGAATTCCCCGCCGTGACCGTATCGCCGACCTTCGAGCGCGACGGACGCGTATCGCTGCGACTGTTTGTCGACCGGTCGAGCATCGAGCTGTTCGGCAACGACGGACGCTTCGCGATGACCAATCTCGTCTTCCCGCACGCGCCCTACTCTACCCTCTCGATATCGGCCCGTGGCGGCAACGCACGCATATCAGATCTCAAAATCTACTCAATAAAACTCTGAAAACCAATCTACGATCAAAAATGGATCAATCAATCGCATCAGATAAAAAATCTTTTTTGCTGCAAATGATCCCGGTGATGCTTTGCTTCTTCGCCATGGGATTCGTCGACCTGGTCGGCACAGCCTCAAACTACGTGCAGAAAGATCTCGGCCTGACCGATTCGCAGGCCAACCTGTTTCCCTCGCTGGTATTTTTCTGGTTTCTGATTTTCTCGGTGCCTACCGGCATGCTGATGAACCGTATCGGCCGTAAAAAGACCGTACTAATCAGTCTGGTGCTGACCGCCGTGTCGCTCATCATCCCCATCACCGGCGACGGCTACACGACCATGCTGATATCGTTCTCGCTGCTCGGCATAGGCAATGCTGTGATGCAGACGTCGCTCAACCCTCTGGTGACCAACCTGATCAGTGGCGACAAACTTGCGTCGACCCTGACGTTCGGCCAGTTTGTCAAGGCCATAGCATCGTTTCTCGCCCCTATCCTGGCCGCATGGGGCGCCACGACCTACATGCCCACATTCGGGCTCGGCTGGCGCGCTCTGTTTGTGATCTATGCCGTGATATGCGTGCTGTCGGTCTCGGCCCTTGGCGCCACGCCGATCGCAGAGGAGCGCCCCGACCGCGCATCAGGCGTGGGCGAATGCCTCAGGCTGCTCGGCCGTCCGTTTATCCTGCTGTGCTTCATCGGCATCATGTGTCATGTGGGCATAGACGTGGGCACCAACACCACAGCGCCCAAAATCATCATGGAACGCCTGCAGCTGCCGCTTGAAGAGGCAGGCTTCGCGACGAGCGTCTACTTTATCTTCCGTACGGCCGGATGCTTCCTGGGCGCGTTTATCCTGCGGTCGATGTCGCCCAGAATCTTCTTCGGCATCAGCGTGGCGATGATGCTCGTGGCCATGGGCATGCTCTTTGTGTGCGACACACTCATGACCATCTACGTGGCACTGGCGCTGATCGGATTCGGCAACTCGAACATATTCTCGATCGTGTTCTCACAGGCACTGCTTTCATCGCCCGACGAAAAGAACGAGGTGTCGGGCCTCATGATCATGGGCCTGTTCGGCGGCACGATCTTCCCGCTGGCGATGGGCTTTGCAGCCGATGCGGCGGGCCAGGCCGGCGCCGTGGCCATAATGACCGTGGGCGTAGCCTATCTGCTCTATTATACATTAAAAATCAAAACAACCAAATAACACCTCATCATGAAAGACATAGTAGTAGGTATGGGCGAAGCCCTGTGGGACGTATTGCCCGAAGGTAAGAAAATCGGCGGCGCACCTGCCAACTTCGCATACCACGTATCGCAGTTCGGTCTGCCCAGCTGCGTGGTCAGCGCCGTGGGCGAGGACGCCCTTGGCAAAGAGATCATCGACAATTTCACATCAAAAGGCCTCAACCAGCTCATAGCCGAGGTACCCTACCCGACCGGCACCGTACAGGTCGAGATCGATCAGGCCGGCATACCGCAGTATGACATCAAAGAGAACGTGGCGTGGGACAACATACCCTATACCGCCCATCTCGAATCGCTCGCCGAGCGCACCAAGGCCGTATGTTTCGGTTCGCTGGCCCAGCGCAACGTGGTGTCGCGCAGCACTATCAACCGATTCCTCGACGCAATGCCCCAGACAGCCGACTCGCTGGTGGTATTCGACGTGAACCTGCGTCAGGGATTCTACAACAAGGAGATACTGTGCAACTCGATGACCCGATGCAACATCCTGAAGATAAACGACGAAGAACTGGTGACGGTCAGCCGTATGTTCGGCTATCCCGGCATCGACCTGCAGGACAAGTGCTGGATACTGTTGGGCAAATACAATCTCAAGATGCTGATACTGACGTGCGGCATCAACGGCAGCTATGTCTTCACACCCGGCAACGTGTCGTTCCAGCCGACCCCCAAGGTCGAGGTAGCCGATACGGTAGGCGCCGGCGACTCGTTCACGGCAGCCTTTATCTCTGGCATACTGCGGGGCAAGTCGGTGGCCGAATCTCACGCGCTGGCCGTGCGGACCTCGGCGTTTGTGTGCACCAAGAAAGGCGCCATGCCTATCTTGCCCGCCGAGCTTACAGAGCTATAAAGAGACAAAATACAAGGGTTATTGCAGATTTCGGGTCGTGCCTGCGGGCGCGGCCCGACTTACTATACCGTGACACTGCCGACAGGCCGTATGGCCGACCAGTCGAAGCGATCGAGCAGCCCGGCCGCCGTACACGGTGAGGCGTCGGGGGTGATGCCGGCCAGATATGCCAGCCGACCGATCAGGGCGTCCGGTGTGTGGGTGCGCCGCAGCTCGGCCATGCTGAGCGAACTGTCGCGCTTGGACAGACGGCGCCCCTCGGCATTGCACACCAGAGGCAGATGCGCGAAAGACGGCGCGGGCAACCCCAGCAAACCATACAGATAGATCTGCTGCGCTGCCGAGAGCAACAGGTCGTTGCCACGCACGACCTCGGTGATGCCCATCAGTGCGTCATCGACCACGACAGCGAGCTGATAGGCCCACGCACCGTCGGCGCGGCGCAGCACAAAGTCGCCGCAGTGCGAGGCGAGATTGACCGACTGAGGCCCGTAGACCCGGTCGACGAAGTCGATATCGCGGTCGGGCACCCACAGGCGCACGGCATGCGGCACGGCGGACCCGGGTGCATGGCACGGCATGACGGCAGGGCGGCATGTGCCGGCATATATCACGCGCCCGTCGGTCTGATGTGGTGCCTGAGTGGCCATGATGTCGGCACGGGTGCATGTGCAGCCGTAGGTCAGCCCGGTCGAACGCAGACGGTCGAGAAAGCCGGCATACAGGGCGCCGCGCCGGCTCTGGCTGTATGGACCGGCCGCACCGCGGTCGTCAAGGCCTCCCTCGTCCCAGTCGAGGCCGAGCCAGTGCAGATCGTCCTCGATCTGCCTCGCATAGTCGACGCGCGAACGCTGCGGATCAAGGTCCTCGATGCGCAACACCCAGCTGCCGCCGGCCTTGCGCGCCGACAGCCACGAAATGAGAGCGGTATAGACGTTGCCCAGATGCATGCGTCCGGTGGGCGATGGGGCAAAACGGCCTTTTGGTGAGTCGATCATGGTGCAAAGATACACAATTTTGACATATCGGAGACAAAGTCTTTGCATTTGACGAAATCCTTATCTTATTTTTGCAAAAAATATGCAAGAATGTTTGCAACATTACATTATTTTGCTACCTTTGCGAAAAACACTCACACCAACCACTTACCATGGAGAAATACATTACCGAAATAACCCCGCTTTCTGACAAGGACTGTTTTTATCTTGTCGACCGCTATAAGGACAGTTTTGACTTCCCGATCCATCGCCATGATGAGTTTGAGCTGAACTTCGTGGCCAACTGCGCCGGCGCACGGCGTATCGTGGGCGACTCGGTCGAGGAACTGGGCCAGTACGACCTCGCCCTGATCGGCCACGGCATCGAGCACGCCTGGGAGCAGCACAAATGCACCGACCGCCCCATACGCGAGATCACCATACAGTTTTCATCGAAACTGTTCGGCGAGGTGTTCCTGAGTAAGAATCCGCTGTCGTCGATACGCCAGATGCTCGAGAACAGCGCCAAGGGCATCGCGTTCCCGATGTCATCGATCATGCGCGTCTACAGCCGGCTGGTGGCGCTGCCGTCTATCACAGACAACTTCTACCGCGTAATCGAGCTGCTGACCATACTGCACGAACTGGCTTCGGCCAACGACTACCACACCCTGTCGAGCGGCGCTTTTGCCAATAGCGACATAAGCAGCGAGTCGCGACGCATACAGAAGATTCAGAAGCATATCAATGCCAACTTCCGCGAGGAGATACGTCTCGAGCAACTGGCATCGATCGCCGGGATGTCGCCCACGGCGTTCTCGCGTTTTTTCAAATTGCGCACGGGCCGGTCGCTGTCTGACTATATCATCGACGTGCGTCTGGGTCATGCGGTGCGATCGCTTGTTGACACGTCAAAGTCGATCGCCGAGATATGCTATGACTGCGGATTCAACAACATCAGCCATTTCAACCGCATCTTCAAAAAGAAGAAGAATTGCACGCCCAAGGCATTCCGCGAGATGTATAAACGCCACAAACTGCTGGTGTAAACGATAACAACCGTCCGGGCCGGTGGGGCGGCACGCGTCAGCGTGCCCGCGTCGCATCAGCGGCCAGAATGAAAAACAGGGCCTGACAGCGTTTCACAACGCTGTCAGGCCCTTAGACAATTTTTAGCCTAAATAATCGGATTACTGAATTACAACCTTTTCAACCTTTTCGCCTTGACGCACAAGGTAGATGTTGCCGGGAATCATCTCGGCCACGCGGACACCTGCCAGCGTATATACCTCGTAGGGTGCGTTAAAGTCGATCTTATCTGTTGTCACGTCCTCGACGCCGGTGAGGGTCTGGTCGAGAGTGACATTCTTGTATGCATAGCGTGCGCCGCGCAGTTTCATACCGTTGTCTTTGAGACTCTGTATGATGTCGGGATCCTGTACACGGAACTCGAGGTTATAGAGATCGCCGTTGCGGTAGGCGCGTCCCTCGGCGATTCCGTCGACAAAGTAGATGCTGTTGTCAGACCGGGCGCCCTCGGCATATGCGGCTGCGGCGGGGAAGTGCTCCTCGTGAAGACGAGACATCACGTGCAGACGGGTCTCGATACCGTCTTTGTCGACAAACGAATAGCGGATGTGTGTATCGCCGGCATCGCTGTGGATCTTAGGCTCGTCATACCAGTTGGTCTCCGAACCGAGATATACGCGATTGTCGCCAGTGCCTTTATACTTGGCAATAACCTCCTCATTGTAGAGATTGCCTTTCTCGACCGAAACGGTGATGATCGAATTCCATTCTACATCGCTGAATTCAGAGGCAGGGATGGTGTAGTTGAAGAATGTCTCAGTCTCCGTGGTCTCGGCATCGCCCTCGAAGTCAGCCTCATCGTCGATAAACACTTTGGCTTTTACCCAGTTGAGGTAGAAACGGCGGCCGTTGATCGAGAGGCCATAGCGGGTGATCTGCTCGAGCATGGCAGGGCCTACAGTCCACTCGATCTCGTAGGTACCTTCACCGAAGTCGCGATAGTTGGCGCCGTCTGCCAATGTGATGCTCTCAAAGCCGGCAAACGGATCATTGGGATCGATTCCTGCGGGATCATAGGTACCGAGCTGTCCCTGAGTGCCGAGATCGAAATTATTGTTCTCGTCGATAGCGGGTGCCGAGCCCAGAGCCTTGGGATCGTAGGATGTGAGGTTGACGATGATGATGTCACCGCGTTTTACCTTGGCAAAATTCGAGACAAGCTCGCGAGACAGCTTGATGGGGAAAGTATTATCCTCGGGAAGATACCATTTCTGATACCAGTGCTTTGCAGTATAGTCGGTATTCTCGGTATCTTCGATCTGTGCTTTGTCCCACCACTCCTCGTAGAACATATATTTCCATTCGGGCTCATCCTCGGTGCCGAGGTTGACCATGCGGCCCGAGCCCATCCATGTCTGACCGAGAGCGTCAGATGCGGCGCTGCCGCCTTCGGCAAATGTCGGTCCTATCTCACGGGTGGTCGAATAGAGACCAAACTCTGTTTTGGCGCACATGTCGGGCGAGGGATATACGCCGGGGATAAAGAGGTCGACCATCTCGAAACGACGGGTGTCGGCAGGAGCGGCCTTGTATTTGATCGATTTGATAGTAATATTCTGACCCTGAATAGAAATCTGAGTACCGTTGTTGAGAGCGGCAGCCTGATCGGCCGTGAGCATGAATTCAACGGGCAACGAGCCCAAATCCTCAGCAAAATGCCACTGTGCCCAGGGATTAGCGACAACCACCATGACAGCACCTTTGTCTGCCTCAGTCACATCGCCGTCGATCACGATAAAGTCGCCGGCCCGGAATGTGCGGTCAAACGATTCGAGGCGATTAACGGCATATCCCGTACCATCCCAAGAGAGGTCCTGAGAACCGAGCCAGTAGATGTCGCCGTCCTGCTCCACAACGGGTGCGCCGGTGTGCTTGCATGTGACTTTTGTTACTGAGAAATTCTGACCTTTGATGCGGAATTTATTTCCTGACAGGGCCTTTGCCTGCGATGCAGTGAGTGTGACCTTATAGACGTCGCTCAGATTTTCATCATAGTCATTCCAATTTTTATACTCATCGCGAACCACACCATACTGCAGCTGTCCGCCGTTATAATTATTGAGATAGATAAAGATTTGGTCGCCGGGATTGAAAGTCTCGTTGGTGCAATCGACATCAAGGTAATTATTCCAGCCCTCAGCTGTATAAGCTTCGGTCGAAAGCACGACTTCGTCGGGATCTACGGGATCAACGGGGTCGA
>JAUNGA010000124.1 GCA_030524765.1 Bacteroidales bacterium
AGCCGGCATGGGTGCCGACCTATATGAGTCATATTGCGGTTCGATTCTGGCGACATCGGCTCTGGGTGCCGCAGCTTATCTGCTTACAGGCGACATCGAGATGCAATACAAGGCCGTGATCGCACCTATGCTGATCGCCGCCGTGGGTATATTGCTGTCAATCATAGGCATATTCTCGGTACGTACTAAAGAAGACGCCACGATGAAAGATCTGCTCGGGTCGCTTTCGCTCGGCACCAATCTCAGTTCGGTGCTTATTGTCGGCGCTACCTTCCTGATCATGTGGCTGCTCGGCCTCAACAACTGGGCTCTTATCAGCTGTTCGGTGGTGGTAGGTCTGCTCGTAGGTATCGTCATCGGCCGTTCGACCGAATATTATACGTCTCAGTCATACAAACCCACCCGCAGGCTTGCCGAGAGCGGCAAGACGGGTCCGGCCACTGTGATTATATCCGGCGTCGGTCTGGGTATGGTTTCGACAGCTGTGCCTGTGATCGCGGTCGTCGTTGGCATCATCCTCAGCTACTGGTTTGCATCGGGCTTTGACTTCGGCAACGTGGCAATGGGCCTCTACGGCATCGGTATCGCTGCAGTGGGCATGCTGTCTACACTGGGTATCACCCTGGCTACCGACGCCTACGGCCCGATCGCCGACAATGCCGGTGGCAACGCCGAGATGAGCGGTCTGGGCGCCGAGGTGCGCAAACGCACCGATGCCCTCGACTCGCTGGGCAACACCACCGCGGCTACCGGCAAAGGTTTTGCCATCGGCTCGGCGGCTCTCACCGGTCTGGCTCTGCTCGCTTCCTATATCGAGGAAATACGCATCGGTCTCGAACGACTTGGTGAGACCATGATACAGCTTGGCGATCACACCGTGCATGTGCACGAGATGACATTCACCGACTTCATGGCATTTTACGAAGTCAATCTCATGAGTCCGAAAGTGCTTTCGGGCATGTTTATAGGCTCGATGATGGCATTCCTCTTCTGTGGCCTGACAATGAATGCTGTCGGCCGTGCCGCCGCCCATATGGTCGACGAGGTGCGTCGTCAGTTCCGTGAGATCAAAGGCATTCTCGATGGCAAGGCCGAGCCCGATTATGCCCGTTGCGTGCAGATCTCGACCAAGGGTGCCCAGCGCGAGATGGTATTCCCATCGGTTCTGGCTATTATAGTACCCATCATCACCGGCGTTGTTTTCGGTGTGCCTGGTGTGATCGGTCTGCTCGTGGGCGGTCTGTCGGCCGGTTTCGTACTTGCGATCTTCATGGCCAACGCCGGCGGTGCCTGGGATAATGCCAAGAAGTTTATCGAAGAGGGCAACTTCGGCGGCAAGGGCAGTGACGTGCATCGTGCCACCGTGGTGGGCGACACGGTTGGTGATCCTTTCAAGGACACCTCGGGCCCCTCGCTCAACATTCTCATCAAGCTGATGTCGATGGTGTCGATCGTGATGGCCGGTCTAACCGTCAGCTGGAGTCTCTTCTGATAATCATTCATAAACGTTTAAATAAAGGCACAAGGCTATATAGGGTCTTGTGCTTTTTTGTTGACATATGTGTTGCATTTTTTGCAGTTTAATGCATATGGCTTAAAAAATGTATTATATTTGCAATCAATCCTAATGATAAGCACAAGTCATGGTGGATTCCTAAGTTAAACTTCTTCAAATTAATTGAGCTTATGAAACATAATGTAATCTGTACACTCTTCTTTACACTGCTGATGTTAACCGGCTGCGGTGAAGATCCTCAGATGTCTCAAACCGAAGTCGAACCGGTGCCTGATGTCCCTGCCGAAACCGTGGATGAGGGGATGGGGGTGATTGACAATCCCCACTTTACCGAGTCACAGACGGCAGTAAGCAATAGATTGAATGAAGTAGCTATGGATCTGTTCTCTAAATGCTGTATTGCGGCCGGAGAAGATAAGAACATGTCGGTGTCGCCTGTAACGGCAATCGCAAATCTCGCGATCATTGCAAACAGTGTCGATGATGAGACAGCACGGTCGATTATGGATTATATCGGGTGCGAGGATATGGGTGAACTCAACACGGTAGTGAATCGCCTGCTGAGATTACTTGCCAATCCCCGCTATGGTGCATTTCTGTCAGTGGCAAGCTCGGTATGGTATGACAGCAGCTATACGGTAGATGACGATTACATCGACAAAATGCTCAAGACATTTGGTGCCGATGTAAACTCTGCCGATATGGGATCGCAGTCATCATTCGATATGATCAACGGTTGGTGCTCGGAGAAGACTCACGGTCTAATACCTGAGATCTTTGACAATCCCGCTCAGATTCAAGAGCTCGAATGGATAAGCGCCCTGTATTTTGCAGGCGAGTGGCATCAGCCGTTTGACGAAAGTCTGACGACACGAGAAAATTTTAATACAGCCGATGGGGTCGTTGAGACTGACATGATGCATACGGTCATAACTAATTCTTACATTAAGACTGACACATACGAGTGTATCGGCATGGAATTCCTTGAAGGTTTATATAATGTCTATCTCTATCTGCCTGCCGAGGGTGTTGGCATGGCCCGTTTTTTTGAATCACTCAAAAATAAAGGCGAGTCACGTCCGGCATATATTCATTTGGGATTGCCTAAATTTGCTGTATCGACAGATCTCGATATGACCGAAATATACGCGGCATCGGGTATCAAGACCATGGGGGTGAAACCTGCCGCTATGGGTATTGACATATCCGGTGATATGAAGAGCAAACAGAAAAATACCATACAGTTTGACGAAAAAGGCGCTGTCGCCGCATCGGTGGAGGTAGGAAATTGGGGATCATTTCCACCCGGTCAGTCCGAACCGATAGAGGTACATATCACATTTGACCGCCCGTTCTATTATATAATCGTAGGACCATATACCAACAGTTGCGTCATGGCCGGGTATATAGCCAGACCATAAGAGCCGGCCCATTACATAACTGAGACAGCGCCCCGGCCATTGTGAACTGCACCCCAAAAGTTAGACACAAAACTTTTGGGGTGCATTATGTATAG
>JAUNGA010000035.1:0-8607 GCA_030524765.1 Bacteroidales bacterium
TAATACTTTACGTCTGATATCATACCAGCGCCAACCGCAAAAATCCGCTGACCCGATTTTATTAAATTACGCTAAATCTTACCAGCCATAAAGATAAAAAAGCAGACTGCTCTTAATATCCTGATATTAAAGGCAGTCTGCAAGTCGGGGTGAGAAGACTCGAACTTCCGACCTCCACGTCCCGAACGTGGCGCGCTAACCAACTGTGCTACACCCCGAGTGCGTTAGCGACTGCAAAGGTAATGTTTTTTGGTCGTTCCGGCAAAATTTTTTCAGACTTTTTTAGTAGGGATACTTCACATCCCACAGGAATAGTGGCCCGGCAGGCATCGATGTGCCTGCGGCGCAGCGATCTTTGGCGTCGAGCACGGCCATGAGTCCATCGGCGTCGAGTTTGCCGCGTCCGACATCGACGAGAGTGCCTACGACGGCGCGCACCATATTGCGCAAAAACCGGTCGGCGGAGATCTCAAATGCCATCCTGTCGGTGTCGATACGTATCCACTCGGCGCGCCGCAAGTCGCAGATGTTGGTGCGCACGTCGGTGTGGAGTTTGCTGAACGATGTGAAATCGCGGCGGCCGATCAGACGCGAGGCCGCAGCGTTCATCGCATCGAAGTCGAGACCGGAGGGCGCCTGCCACGACAGTCCCGACGCGAAGGGATCTTTTGCGGTGTGTACAAAGTAGCGGTAGGTGCGCTCGGTGGCATCAAACCGCGCATGTGCGTCGGGAGCGACCGCCCGCAGCGAACGGATGGCGATGTCGGGACCACACATGGCATTGAGCGAACGCACGAACGCCGCACCGGGGGTAAAACCGTCGGGCAGGTCGACGTGGGCGATCATACGCCGGGCGTTGACTCCGGCATCGGTGCGTCCGGCGCCTGTGACCGGCACAGGCGCACGCATCAGCCGGCCGAGAGCGTCCTCGATTGTCGACTGCACGGTCACTACGCCGGGCTGCACCTGCCAGCCGTGAAAGGGAGCTCCGCGATATGCCAGATCTATAAACCAGCGCATTACGGTCAGTCGCGCTCGAGATAGGTGTAGCCGAACAGTCCGGCACGATATGTACTGACAAAGTCGCGTCCCTCCTCGGGCGAGATTGTGCCGGCCTTCATCGACGCAGTCACCCATGCCTCGACGTTGCGAACGAGTTTCTTGGGATTGAACTGCACGTACTCGAGCACCTCGTCGACACTCTCGCCCTCGATGACCTGATCGATCTCGTAGCGGTCTTTGTAGACGCTGATGTGCACCGCATTGGTGTCGCCGAAGAGATTGTGCATATCGCCGAGGATTTCCTGATATGCGCCCACCAGAAATACGCCCAGATAATAGGGTTCGTTGGGTTTGAGCGTATGCACGGGCAATGCGCCTTTTGATCCCTGGGCGGTGATAAAGTTGGCGATCTTGCCGTCGCTGTCGCAGGTCATATCCTGTATGGTGCAGGTGCGGGTGGGTTTCTCGTCAAGACGCGACAAGGGTATGATGGGGAACATCTGGTCGACGGCCCAAGCATCGGGCAGCGACTGGAACAGCGAGAAGTTGCAGAAGTATTTGTCAGGAATCATGCGCGAGATCTTGCGCAGCTCGTCGGGCACATGTTTCATTGTCGAGGCAATCTCGCCCACCTCGCGGGTGATCGACCAGAACAGTTTCTCGATCTGGGCGCGGGTGGTAAGGTCGAGCATGCCCAGACTGAAAAGGTCGAGGGCCTCCTCGCGTATCTGCAAGGCATCGTGCCAGCTCTCGAAGAGGTTGTGTCCCTCGAGATTGTCCCATATCTGGAAGAGCTCGCGGGCGAGCTCGTGGGCATCGGGGCTGATCTCGGCGTCATCGCGCCAGCGTGGCAGCTCGGTGGTCTCGAGCACTTCGAGAATGAGTATCGAGTGATGGGCGGTGAGCGAACGGCCGCTCTCGGTGATCACATCGGGCTGATGGAGATCGTTTTTGGTACATGCCTCGACGATGGCCGACACGGCATCGTTGGCATACTCCTGTATCGAGTAGTTCATCGAACTCTCGCTCGAGCTGCTGCGGGTGCCGTCATAGTCGACGCCCAGACCGCCGCCTATGTCGATAAAATCTATATGGAAGCCCATTTTGCTCAGCTGCACATAGAATTGCGTGGCCTCGCGCAGGGCGTTCTTGATGACGCGTATCTTGGTGATCTGACTGCCGATATGGAAGTGTATCAGCTTGAGACAGTCGGTCAGGCCGCGTTTCTCGAGCATCGAGAGTGCCTCGAGCAGTTCAGATGAATTGAGGCCGAACTTCGACGAGTCGCCTCCGCTCTCGCTCCACTTGCCCGATCCCGTGCTCGACAGCTTGATGCGTATGCCGATATTGGGTTTTATCTTGAGACGCTTGGCAATGTCGGCGATGAGCACGAGCTCGTTGAGTTTTTCAACCACGAGATAGATGCGGCGTCCCATCTTCTGCGCCAGCAGGGCCAGCTCGACATAGTTGGCGTCTTTATAGCCGTTGCATATGATCAGGGCGTTGTCGGCGATATTGGTGGCGAGCACAGCGTGCAGTTCGGGTTTCGAACCGGCCTCGAGGCCTATGTTGAACTTTTTGCCGTATGTGACTATCTCCTCGACCACCGGACGCATCTGATTTACCTTGATGGGATATATCATATAGTTGTGGCCCTTGTAGTCGTAGGTCTGCGCGGCCTGCTCGAAGCATCGCGAGATCTTCTCGATGCGGTTGTCGAGGATGTCGGGAAACCGCAGCAGCACCGGAGCCGAGATGTCTTTGATCTTGAGCTCGTCCATCACCTCGCGCAGATCGACCGAGGCATAGCCCTGTCGCGGAGTCACGACCACGTGGCCGCGGTCGTTGATCGAGAAATAGTTGCGGCCCCAGCCGTTGATGTTGTACAGCTCAGCGCTGTCGTCGATACGCCATCTTCTCATTAGGCAGTGATATTGTCGTTTCTTGTTAGTATATAATCGTGATAAAACGGCGCGACATAAGTCGCATTGTCGGCAAAGTTACAAATATTTTCACTCAGGAACGGCGCCCGTGCGCTATTTTTTCAATTTTAACTAATATTTATTAACGCCGCTATTGTCGCGAAAGTAAATTTGACTAATTTTGCGGTAGAACTATCAACGTATTCCCAATATCCGTTTCACAATCATGAATCGCAAACTTTGCTACATCGCTGCCCTCGGCGCGGCAGTCGCACTCAGCTCGTGCGGCAAAAAGCTCGGCCAGTTCAGCTCTGATTACTTCACTGTAAATCCCAATCCCCTCGAGGTCGTGGGCGAGAAAGTGCCCGCCCAGATCACAGCACGTGTGCCGGCCAACTTTTTTGTGCGCAATGCCGAGGTAACCGTCACCCCCTACCTCGTCTTCAACGGCACCGAAGTGGCCTCGCAGCCCTACGCGTTCCAGGGCGAGAAGGTGCGCGGCAACAATCCCGTGATCTCTTACGAGTATGGCGGCACGGTCACCATCCCCGCCAACTTTGCCTATAGGCCCGAGATGGCCAAGAGCGAGCTGCAGCTGGCATTCACCGTCGTGCAGGGCAAGAAGCAGTATGTGCTGCCCCGCGTGACCGTAGCCGACGGCGTGATCGCCACCGCCGCCCTGGCCGATGCCGCCAGCGTATGTCCCGCTCTCGCGCCCGACGCATTCCAGCGCATCATCAACGAGAAATACGCCGCCGACATCATGTTCCTCATCAATCAGGCCAACATCCGCGCCGGCCAGCTCAACACCGACGCGATGGCCGAGCTGCGCAAAGAGATCATCGAGGCAGCCGGCGACTCGGCCCGCGTGATCGAGGAGCTCAACATCTCGTCATACGCATCGCCCGACGGCGGCATGGACATCAACACCCGTCTGGCCGAGCAGCGCGAGCAGAACACATCCAAATATCTCAAAGGCCAGCTCGCCAAAGACAAGATCACCGAGTTCGGCGAGCTCACCGCACAGTTCACCCCCGAAGACTGGGAAGGCTTCCAGCGCCTCGTATCGCAGAGCAACATCCAGGACAAGGAACTTATTCTCAGTGTGCTGTCGATGTATAAAGACCCCGAGCAGCGCGAGCGCGAGATCCGCAACCTCTCTAACGTCTTCGAGCAGCTTGCCGACCAGATCCTGCCCCAGCTGCGCTACTCGCGCATCACGGCATCGATCAATGTCATCGGCAAGAGCGATGACGAGCTGCGCGCACTCGCTGCCGACAACCCCGCCGCCCTCAACGTCGACGAGCTCCTCTACTCGGCCACCCTTACAGATGACAACGCCCGCCGCATGAGCATCTACGACTCGGCAGTGCGTCTCTTCCCCACCGACTACCGCACCTGGAACGACCTGGGCATGACCCAGTATATCGCAGGCGACTACGATGCCGCCAAGGCCTCGTTTGCCAAGGCCGCATCTATCGCAGGCACCGCCAGCGAGCCCGCCATGAACCTCGGCCTGATCGAGCTGCTCAACGGCAACTACACCAAGGCCAACAACCTCTTTGGCTCGGCAGCCGGCGTGAGCGCACTCAACGATGCATTAGGCGTCTACTACCTCAAGACCGGCGACAATGCCGCTGCCGTGCGCGCATTCGGCGACAGCAAGAGCAACAACGCCGCACTCGCGCAGATCCTCACCAAAGACTACAGCAAAGCCAAGCAGACTCTCGCAGGCATCACCACACCCGACGCCACCACCTACTATCTGATGGCCGTACTCGGTGCCCGCACCAACAACGAGTCGATGCTCAACACCAATCTGCGTCAGGCCATCCGCCTCGACTCGTCGCTCGCCAAAGCCGCGCGCAACGACCTCGAGTTCAAAGGCTTCAACCTCTCTCGCGCTCTCAACTGATCACAACCCGATCCTGAATACAATGCGGGTGCATGGCTCGGCCATGCACCCGTTTTTTTTATGCAACGGCCTGACAGTGAATCATGCGTTTGCCGTCGGAGGGCGCCCCCGGCTACCGTTGAAAATTGGTATAAGAGCCTGTTCCATGGCCCCGTCGTTAACAAATATTGGGGAACGACACCTTAAAAATTGAAAAGTATAGTTGCAGATACGCCAAAAATGACTAACTTTGCGCGTTGAAACCTGTCTGAACAATAGATATGCGCAAATTTATCATATTATCGGTGCTTGCTCTCCTCATGTGCTCATGCGGTGAATACCAACGTGCGCTCAAGAGCACCGACTACAACTACAAATTCGAGTATGCAAAGCAGGCATTCGATGCCAAGCGCTATGTGCAGGCAGCAACCCTCTTCAAAGACTGCAGTACGGTCTTCAAGGGCACCGACAAGGCCGAAGAATCGCTGTATCTGTTAGCCATGAGTCATTTCGAGAACAAAGACTACGTCAGCTCGGGCCCCTATTTCCGCAGCTACTATACCCGCTACCCCAAGGGTAAATTCGTCGAGTCGGCCCGATTCTACTGCGGCTACGGCTACTATCTCGACTCGCCCGACCCACAACTCGACCAGACGCCCACCATACAGGGCATCGAAGAGCTGCAGGCATTTCTCGACTACTATCCCCGCAGCGACAAAGTGCCTATGGCACAGTCGGCCATATTTGAGCTGCAGGACAAACTCACGCTCAAACAGCTGCAGAACGCCCAGCTCTACTACAACCTCGGCACCTATATGGGCAACAACTATGAGAGCGCGGTGATCGTGGCTCGCAACGCCGTGCGCGACTATCCCTACTCAAAAT
Organism: Bacteroidales bacterium; assembly: GCA_030524765.1. Classification (GTDB taxonomy): domain Bacteria; phylum Bacteroidota; class Bacteroidia; order Bacteroidales; family Muribaculaceae; genus CAG-873. The sequence goes on from JAUNGA010000035.1 coordinate 5,704, forward strand.
ACAAAGAAGCGCTCGAGCTGCTCATCCTCAAGGCCAAATTCCAGGAGGCCGACCTCAGCATCGACGAGCGCAAGGTCGACCGATTCCGCGAGGTGGTCGACGAATACTACTCGTTTATCAACAACTATCCCGACAGCCCCAACCGCAAAGAGGCCGACAACATATACTCAATCGCACGAAAATACGTAAAAGAATAACATACCGCTCATGGACTACAAGAAATCTAACGCACCGCTGAATACCTGCACCCGCGACCTCGTAGAACTCGCCGAGGCCACAGGCAACGTCTATGAAACCGTCTGCATCATCGCCAAGCGCTCAAACCAGATCGCAGCCGAGATGCGTCACGACCTCGAGAAAAAACTCCAGGAGTTTGCGTCGCTCAACGACACCCTCGAGGAAGTCAGCGAAAACCGCGAGCAGATCGAGATCTCGCGCTACTACGAGAAACTGCCCAAACCTACCCTGATCGCAACCCAGGAGTATATCGACGGCAAGCTCTACTACCGCAACCCGTCGAAAGACCGCTCGCAGCTCGACTGATCTCACGACACCGAAAAAAAATAAGTCACCGCGAAATTTGCAGATTCGCAAAAATTCGCTAACTTTGCACCCGCTTATAGCACCATAATATATTAACCATCAAAAATTTTTCAAGAATGCACTTAAGTTCTGACGAAAAAGTACAGATCTTCGAGAAGTACGGTAAGGGCAAGACTGACACTGGCTCACCTGAAGCACAGATTGCATTATTCTCTGTCCGTATCGCTCATTTGACTCAGCACCTGAAGTCAAATCACAAAGATCATACGACTGAGCGCGCTCTTAAGATGCTCGTAGGCAAGCGTCGTCGTCTGCTCGACTACCTGATGCGCAAAGACATCAACCGCTACCGTGCGATCATCGCTCAAAAAGAGCTTGGTATCCGCAAGTAAGCCACAGCGCTCGCTTAAAGATTACAGAAATCGGGGCTCTCGCCTAAGGCGAGGCCCCGATTTGTTTTGTTTAGTGCAATAAGACCGGCCCTTTACCGCTATTTTTTCAATGTTGTGTTAAACCATCAGGCCCGAATCATCGTCTTATATTTATATAACGTAAGTATTACAACCTGAAAAAATGAAGAATTTCGTCAAAATAACAGCAATAGGCGCCGTGGCCCTTATGGCCGCGTCGTGCTCGGTGCTCGGCGGCTCAAAAAAAGCCGGCGACACCATAAACGGCTCACAAGCCACACGTGTGGATAATCCCGCAACAACCACCACAACCACGACCACAACCACGACAACGCCCCCGGCTACCACCGTCCCCGAGACAACGCCGGCAGCCACACCCGCCGCCGACACCTTTAAGCCCTCGTCGCGCGACCTCTCCGGCCAATGGCTCATGATACAGGTAGGCGCTACCACCGTCGACCGCGACGAAGACATGCCTTACATCATCTTTGACCCCTCGGGCCGATTCTACGGCAACAACGGCTGCAACACCATCAACGGCGACTGGAGCCTGAGCGACAAAGACACATTCACCTTCGGCAACGTGATCAGCACTATGCGCTACTGCCCCGATGTCGACTTCCAGCACGCGATCAACGTGGTGATCTCTGACAGCAATTCGGTGCAGGCACGATTCAGCGAGGTCGGCACAGAGTCGTTCATCGACCTGCTCGGCCACGGCGGCAAGACAGCCATACGGCTGCGCCGGGCCAATCTCGACTTTCTCAACGGCCACTGGGCTGTCGAGGCCATCAACGGCGCGACTGTCGACGAGCCGGCCGATATATTCTTTGACATGACCGAACGCAAGCTCCACGGCAACACGGGCTGCAACTATTTCAACGGCGACATATACCTTGATCACCGCCGTCCCAATGCCATAGATTTCAGCAAGATGGCAGTCACACGCATGGCCTGTCCCAACACCGCCCAGGAGACCGCCATGCTCGTAGCGCTCGAGCAGACCACCACCGCCCTCAGCGGAGGCCGCGACCGCGTGATGTTGCTCGACGACGAGGGTCGCGAGCTCCTGACCCTGCGTCGCATCACCGACAACGAATAATTATCACAACACCGATCACCAACGTCTACGCACCCCATTAGCGGTGCGTAGACGTTTTTTTGCATCGTCACAGGGGGGCAGAGAACGATGATACGGAAAAGCGCCCGTCGAAGCGCGTAACAATGGTCGAATCATCCCCCACACCATTGCTCGTACCTCGCAATGATATGGGGCTACAATTGGTTGCCGTCTTCGACGGCAGCATTTGAGATCGATATGCCCTATGCAATGCCGTCGAAGATGACAAATGGGTCGGAATGATTAATCGTCAGGCATTTTATATAATGTCAGGCCGGCTTTGAGAATCAATCGATTGAATTCGATGTCAAATGACGTAACGTTATGATGATCTTGCTGGTTCTCAATATATTTATATACAGCATCTTTGTGTACCGCCGACAGAGAGAATGCTCCGTATTCTCTTTCCCAACCCTCGAATAAAGGAAAATACCCGGATTGTTTAGCCCATACAGACGATCTGGATTTAACATTTCTCATCAGATCTGAAAGGGCGACTTCCGGTGAGAGGCTGAGCAAAATATGAATATGATCATGCACCCCATTGACAATCAAAGCCTTCGAACGCATATTCTTGATCTCGGTTGCAATAACGGCATATAATTTTTCTCGATATTCGTTTGTGATAGTTGCACGACGGCAGTAGGTCGAGAAAACAATATGATATAGAGAGGATACGTAGCTCATGTCTTCAGGAGTTTTACCGCAAATGTAATGATACTTTGGCAATTGGCCAAATATTTGTATTGTCAGTATCGATCGCAAATATTGCCGTTGGAGACGGCAACCAGTTGTAGCCCCATATCATTGCGAGGTACGAGCAATGGTGTG
>JAUNGA010000035.1:8707-22469 GCA_030524765.1 Bacteroidales bacterium
TTTTTGCACATTGGAGGCATTGGCGGACCTCTCGCGAGGCCCGATCGCAACCATTTCCCATCCCACCCCACACCGGCGCTCCTACGTCGCTTGATGTGGGGCTACAATTGTTCGCCGTCTCCGACGGCAATATTTACTCGACCATTGGGCCGGGTGTATCGAGCATGGAAGAGGCCGGCGGAGACGGCAACCAGTTGTAGCCCCATATCATTGCGAGGTACGAGCAATGGTGTGGGGGGATAACGCGACACAATGGCAGGGCCTCGTGAGAGGTCCACAGATTTTTTGCACATTGGAGGCATTGGCGGACCTCTCGCGAGGCCCGATCGCAACCATTACCCATCCACCCCACACCTGCGCTCGTCCCTCGCTTGATGTGGGGCTACAACTGTTCGCCGTCTTCGACGGCAGCATATGCACGACCATTGAGCCGGGTGTATCGAGCGCAAATGAGGCCGGCGGAGACGGCAGATATATGTTAAAATTGTGTTGTTGAGCATAAATCGGGGCTATTTTAACAAATTTTATGTTTTTTTTGCAAACGATACAATAATAAAAGCTATATCTTTGCAGAACCTTAAATATTCTTAGGGCAAGTGATTCAGCCCCGTCTATTTTGATTATATCATTAAACTTAAAATATCTAACTTTATCTAAACCAAAACAATGAGAAAACTATTATTCCTTCTCGTAGGGGTATTAGTCGCATTTGCGGCTAATGCGCAGACCTATGTGAAAGTCCCAGGTGCTCATAACAAATGGGATCAATTCAACGGTGGCATACAGCCGGATGCCAACGGTATAGCCAAACATGAGAACCTCAAGATTGGAACCGGCGAATTCAAAATTCTTATTTGGGATGGCTCTTCAAATGCTTGGTATTCAACCGGCAACGCTATCGCTCAGAACGAATGGATCAAAATTAACGGCGACAATAATAATATGACTATCGCCGGAGCTACCGATAATCAGGAGTTCAACGTTGAGTGGAATACTAACACCAATGAGATCCGCGTAACACCTGTAGGTGGCCAACCCGTCGAAAAGACTTACAAACTCAAAGGCACCTTTACCAACAACTGGAATCTTGTTGATCTGCCATACGAACATACATTTGACGGAACACAAGGCGAACAAAAGTATGGGCTTGATTGCAATGGTGAATTTTATAGCGGTGGCACCACTTTCAATGGCACAGCTGTATCATACAAAATTGAAGGCAACAATGGTGACGACAAAATCGCCGCTAACTATAAAGGCAAGGTCCGTTTCGAAGTTAAAGACGGCACTCTTTATGTTACTGCAGTAAACGACCAACCTGTCGAAAAGACTTACAAACTCAAAGGCACCTTTACCAACAACTGGAGTCTTGTTGATCTGCCATACGAACATACATTTGACGGAACACAAGGCGAACAAAAGTATGGGCTTGATTGCAATGGTGAATTTTATAGCGGTGGCACCACTTTCAATGGCACAGCTGTATCATACAAAATTGAAGGCAACAATGGTGACGACAAAATCGCCGCTAACTATAAAGGCAAGGTCCGTTTCGAAGTTAAAGACGGCACTCTTTACGTTACTGCAGTAGGTGGCGACGAGCCCCAGCCTATCGTTGAGAAGGCATTCTATATGAACTTCGGTCAGGACTTCCCATTCTATCGCAAAGATACAAACACCAAGGCATTTATCCAGTTTGTTTATTTCGGCAGTGATCAGGACTATTATTCAGGCCTGAAAGAAATGACAAACACCACAAACGGTAAAGAGTTTGTCTATCGCTATGAATACAACGACGACGAGATCAAAAACCTGAAGGATGTCAAGTTCTGCTTCGAGACCAAAGAGGTTCAAGACGGCAACAATGTAAAGAAGTTCTACTCAGCATTAGACGGTGGCGACTGGGATAAGTCTCGTCTTGCCGACTATGTTTATTTCGCTGACTTTGTAGACGGCACAGGTGCAATCGCACGTCAGTCTTACATCACCTACAAGCAGGCCCGCGGCGTACGTGCCGGAGGCATCAAGGAACTGTATGTAACCGGCGACCGCATTGATGCAAAAGATGCCAACATCCAGAATTCAGAGACAAAGGGTCTGAACTGGAATCCGGCCACTCCGATGGTACTGACCCACGACGACGGCGTATTCTTCTTCGAGGTCACCCACAAAGGTCAGGATGGAGACATTTATCCTCAGTTCAAGATTTCGTATCTGAATCCTACAGAATGGCATGACCTCAACTACGGCGCAAACGATAAACCGACCGAAAAACGCCTGTGGGCTACATTCAACATGGCTCTTATCGGTATCGACGCCGAATCGCAGTGGGTTAACAAAGAAGGCAACAACAGCGACATCAGCTACGTAAACGGCGTAAACGGTTACACCCGCTTCACAGTGCGCCGTTCGCTCCCCTACAACTACTACAACCAGTATGACTGGCGTCTCGAGCCCGGTTTCGGCAACATCGACAAACTGGAGAACAATCACGGCTGGATCGTAATCGACACCCACGAGGAGTGCCAGACTCTGACACTTATCAGCTTTGACCCGATGCCTTCGGTAAACATCAGCGGTAATGATGTCGAGACTCTTGAGATCGGTTATGAGAACGGCGTGCTCGTACACGACGGCAATGCCGACCACTTCAAAGCCTGTGGCAAAAACGGCCATATCTACTTCAGCACTGTCAACAAGGCATCGGCAAAAGTAACAGTGAAAGCCGCCTCAGAGAGCATGGTAACTGACGCAAACTTCACTGTGGTCTACGACATCATGCAGAACGGCGAGGTAGTAAGCCGCATCAATGGCGTACCCACCAACCTTGACGTCGACTATATCGCACTTGGCGACCAGATCCCCGTAGCCGTACGTGCAAAATACACCGACAATACAACCAAACTGAGCTTCCACTCGCATACATCGGCAGGTACTATCGAGACCGATGTCAAACTTGCAGCTCCCACACTGGGATCAAACGCCCACAAATATTACTGGGGCGGCGTCGAGGGCAACAAGCACAACATCAATGCAGCTCTGATGCTCGACTACACCAAGCCCGAATCAAACCTGGTTTCTTATGCCGACTACTCAGTCGTAGCCAACGGCGAGGAAGTAGAGGCCGCTATCTGCGACGAAAACCTGCAGTGGGTCAAGGAAGACGACCAGATGTTCTATCTCGGCCAGAATATCAATGAATACAACTGGACACGTCCCAATGACGGCGACAGCTATAGCGACAAGAACAACTGGGCCAAGATCATCAGCGAGCACAAGACCATGCCTATCTACGTAGAGGGCGTTCATCAGGTCGAGGACATCGCAAACGTTCCCGCTTCCGAGTTCCACGTGACCGGCTATGCCGTATATCCCTTCCTTGTAAACTCAAATGCTCAAGTAAATGCCCAAAAGGCCGGCGCACGCCGTGCAGCAGCCCGCATCGAGGATTACAGCAAATTCAATGTAGTCAACATCGCAGTTCCGACTGAAGGCAGCATGCCTATCACCATCAGCGCAGGCGCAGTCACCGGCATCGAGGATATCGTGGCCGAGGCCGATGGCGAGGCTGAGTTCTACACCCTGCAGGGCGTACGCGTAGAGGGCGAGCTCGTACCGGGCGTCTACATCCGCCGTCAGGGCAACACCGCCTCTAAGGTTTACATCCGCTAATATATCATCCTTCTCTATAACTGAAAAAGGCGAGCCGCAAGGTTCGCCTTTTTTGTTGTGTGCCGCGCCAAAACCTCAGGCTCAGTCGCGGTCGGTAAAGAATGTGGGGATGTTGGCCAGAAACACGTCGGGAGCGTCGAGCAGGCCGCGTCGGGCGATAAGGTCGGCCAGACTGATGCGGCCGATGACGTAGTTGCCGTCGTCAGAGCGATAGCTCTCGCCGATATGCCGCCAGGGCAGCAGCGATGGCAGATCGGTGGCGCCATAGCGGGCATAGACCGTGAGCTCGACGTCGGTGGTGTAGGCCGGGCGGTCGAGATACGACATCTTTTTGTATTCGTAGCGGTAGCCGTGCAGACGTGCCATTACGTCGCTGAGTATCGACGAGGCGGTGGGCAGGCTGCCGGCGCCCTTGCCGAACATGAACTGACGATCGTAGCACTCGCCGCGTATGACCACGCCGTTGTACTCGTCGTCGACACTGTATATGTATTTGTTGCGGGCGACAAACTCGGGCATGACAAACATGGTGAAGGCGTCGTCGGCGACCTTGACCACCTGAGCCACGAGTTTGATCTTGACGCGTTTCTCGCGGGCATAGCGTATGTCGGCGTCGCTGATGTGGCCGATGCCGAGCGTGAGTATGCGTTCGGGGGCGACATAGACGCCCAGAGCGTGCACGGTGATGATTATGAGTTTGTAGAGCGAGTCGAGGCCGTCGATGTCAAACGACGGATCGCTCTCGGCGAATCCGGCCTCCTGGGCGTGTCGCAGAGCCGAGTCATAGTCTTCGTCGTGATCGAATACGCGCGAGAGGATGTAATTGGTCGATCCGTTGAGTATGCCTTTGACCTCGAGCAGCAGGTCGTTGTCGTAATACTCCTCGAGATTGCGTATGACCGGTATTGATCCGCACGACGAGGCGTCGTAGAGCAGAGCCGTGCCGTGGGCCCGCTGCAGCTCGATGAGCTGCGGCAGATGCCGGGCGATCATGGTCTTGTTGCCCGAGACGACGGGTATGCCCCGGCGCAGTGCCTCGGAGACGATGGCGAACGACGCGTCGGGGTCGTCGATCACCTCGACGATGAGGTTGATGCGTGGGTCGTCGAGGATGTCGTCGGCGCGGTCGGTGAGAAGCCCTGCGGGCAGGTCGAGACCGCGCGGGCGGTTGATGTCGCGCACAGCTATGCGCAGAATCTCGGCATGGGCGTTCTTGGCCCGGCCTATAATGCTGTATATGCCCCGGCCGACAGTGCCGAGACCGAAGAGTCCGATTTTAATTGGTTTCATTGTCTGTCATTCGCGCCTGCGGGCGATGTAAGGTTGAAAAAACGGTTGATGATGCTGTTGAGCCGGCCGTGCTCGACGAGGAAACCGTCGTGACCGAGCGGCGATGCGATTTCGTGATACTCGGCGTGTGGCAATGCGTCAGCGAGTGCGCGCATCTCGGCCGGGGTGAAGATGATGTCGGTCGATAGGCCGATGACGCAGACCGGCATACCGAGACGGGCAAGAGCCGCACTGCGGCCTCCACGGCCGCGACCGACATCGTGGGTGTCAAACGCGTCGAGGATGGCCACGTAGCTGTAGGCGTCAAATCGGGCGACGAGCTTGTCGCCCTGATGGCGCTGATAGGTGACGGGCCGACGCAGCGCGCCTGCGGGCAGGCCGTCGGGGTCGCGCTGGGTGGCGTTGTAGCCCTCGGGGCCGCGGTAGGTGAGCAGCCCGATCGCCCGGGCGGCCGCCAGACCGTCGCGGGCGGCGTCGGGGCGCGGCTCGCCCCAGGTGCTGTCGGCCTTGATGGCCATGCGCTGGGTCTCGTCGATGGCGACGGTCCAGGGCGACGCCGAGGCGCCGGTGGCGATAAGCACCAGCCGGCCGAAGCGCGCGGGATCGGCCACGGCCCACTCAACGGCCTGGAATCCGCCCACCGAGCTGCCCACCAGAGCGGCGATGCGGCCGATGCCGAGGGCGTCGGCGAGCAGGGCGTGGGCACGGGCGATATCGGCCATGGTCAGGCGCGGAAAATCGCCATACCACGGCTGTCGCGTGGCCGGGTTGACCGACATGGGGCCGGTGGAGCCATAGCACGAGCCGATGATGTTGGCGCACACGACATACCACCGCGAGGGGTCGAGGAATCCGCCCGGCACGACGGTGTGGGGCCACCAGTCGGCGACGTCGCTGTTGGCCGTCAGCGCATGGCACACCCACACCACGTTGTCGCGCGCCTCGCTGAGCGTGCCGTAGGTGTGATAGGCAATGTCGACGCCGGGCAGAGTGCCGCCGAGGTCGAGGGCAAAGGGCGCCGGGCTGTGATACAGAAGTGGCGCGCTCATACGTGCGAGAAAGCCTGTCTGAAATCGTCAATGATATCGTCGACATCCTCGAGCCCGAGCGACACGCGCAGCAGTGTGGGTGTGACGCCGGCGGCGGCGAGGTCGGCGTCGCTGAGCTGCTTGTGGGTGGTCGACGCGGGGTGTGTCACCACGGTGATCGAGTCGCCGATCATGGTCATGTGGGCGCACAGCTGCAGGGCCTCGACAAAGCGTACGGTCGAGTCGAGGTCGCCCCTCAGCTCGACGTTGAGCACGCCCGACGCACCGCCACGGAAGTAGCGCGCCGCACGCTCGTGTGACGGATGGTCGGGAAAACCGACATAGCTGACACGGCTGACCATGTCGCTATCGCGCAGGAACTCGGCCAGACGGCGCGTGGCGTCGACCTGATGTCGCACACGCAGGGCGAGAGTCTCGAGACCGATCATCATCAGATAGCTGTCAAACGCCGAGGGGCACGCACCCATGTCGCGCAGGCCGTCGACCCGGCATTTCACGATAAAGGCGGCCGGGCCGAATTCCTTGTAGAAATTGAGCCCGTGGTAGCCCTCCGAGGGGCCGTCGATGCCCGGATAGCGGCCGTTGCCCCAGTCAAAGCGTCCGCTGTCGACGATCATGGCCGTGCCGTGGCCGTTGATCCATTTGGTGGCCGAGTCGACGATAATGTCGGCGCCCCAGTCAAAGGGGTTGCACAGATAGCCGCCGGCACCGAATGTATTGTCGACGATAAAGGGACATCCGGCAGCGTGGGCCACGGCGGCTATTCCCTCGAGATCGGGCACATCGCAGGTGGGGTTGCCCATGCTCTCGGCAAACAGCGCACGAGTGCGCCCGTCGACGCAGGCCGCAAAGTCGGCCGGCGATGTGCCCGCGGCAATACGCACCCCGATGCCGAGGCGACGCAGCGTGTGGCGGAACTGGTTGTAGGTGCCGCCGTAGAGCAGCGGCGAGGCCACGATGTTGTCGCCCTCAGACGCCAGGGCGGTGACGGCGATGAGTATGGCCGACATGCCCGACGACACGGCCAGGGCCCCTACCCCGCCGTAGAGGGCCGCAATGCGTGTCTCGTAGGCCGTCGTGGTAGGGTTCTGCAGGCGGGTGTATATGTTGCCCGGCTCGCTGAGCTCGAAGAGCCGTGCCGCATAGTCGCAGGTCTTGAAACGATAGGCCGCCGTGGGATAGATGGCGAGGCCGCGTGAGCCTATGGGCTCGTGGGGGTCGAGCCCGGCATGTATCTGGCGGGTCTCGAAACGCAGTTTACTGAAATCGATTGACATGGTTTTATAAAAAAAATGTCCGGCACCCTGCGGGGGAGCCGGACTATGATTAAGTATATATATGACTGAACTTACACCCGGCTCGCTCGGCTGCACATGCACATGACCATCATCATGCCTGACGACATGATGGCTGACATATTATATGTAGAGAGCGTGCGGGTCATAAAATTTTTGTTGTCTGACTCGGCAAAGGTAGTGATTTTTCATGAACCGGCAAAAAAATTTGCCGTGCCGGCATCGGGCCGACACAATTTTTTTTGAGATATCACACCAAAACTAAAAATTTTAGTTGCGTAACTAAAAAAATTCGTTTATATTTGCGGCAGAATTAATTTTTGCCTGATATGAAACATAGACTCACCGACAAAGAGGAAGAACTGATGAACATCATGTGGGAACGCGGACCGCTGTTCGTGCGCGAGATCGTGGAGCTGTATCCCGAACCGCGGCCCCACTTCAACACCATCTCGACCTATGTGCGTGCCCTCGAGGCCAAGGGGCTGCTGTGCCACGAGGCATTCGGCAACACCTACCGGTATGAGGCCGCTATAAGCCGCGAGGATTACGGCACGTCGTGGCTGCGGTCGGTGGTCGACCGTTATTTCGGGTCGTCGCTGCGCGCGACAGTGTCGGCATTGTGCGCCACCGAGAACATATCAGACGACGAGCTGCGCCAACTGCTCGATATGGTAAACAAATCAAAGAGAGAAAAAACCGATGAATGATCTGCTCATATTCGCGATTGTGGCCTCGGCGGTGATGACGGTGGCCTATGCGGTGTGGTCGGTGCTGCAGCGCGGCATGACCTTCTATCGTCTCAACCGCGCGAGCCTGTTGGCCATCATAGCCGCGAGCGTGGCCGCCGGCGCCCTTTATGCCGGGGGCCACATGCATGGTCCGGGGGCGGCGATAATCGGCCGTCTCGAGGCTATAGGCATCGTGGCCGGCGCGGCGGTGCCCGCCGGCGACAGCGTGCATGCCTTGCCGTGGCGCGAGGTGGTCATGGCGGTCTACGCGACAGGCATGGCGGTCACGGGGCTGTGGCATGCGGTCAATCTGGCGGCGGTGGTGTGGATCATAGCCCGCAGCCGGCGCTACGGCCTGGGCGGCCTCACTCTGGCTGTACACGACCGCCGCTGGCCGGGTCCGTTCAGCTGGGGCCGCTGGATAGTGGTGCCGCGCGGTATAGCCACGGGCGACCGCGAGACACTGCACATGGTGGTGTGCCACGAGCGGGCACATCTGCGCGGACTGCACTGGGCCGACCTGCTGATAGCGGGAGCCGTCAAGACGGTAATGTGGTTCAACCCGTCGGCGTGGCTGCTGTCGGCCGACCTGGTCGACACGCACGAGTATGAGGCCGACAGCGCCGTGACCGAGCGCTACGACGCCACCGGATATCAGATGCTATTAATAAAAACGACTGTCGGCACCAGGTTGCAAGCTATGGCCGACAGTCTGAATCACAGTTCACTTAAAAAACGTATAACTATGATGATGAAAAATCCGACGAAAAGCCGCGCCCGCTGGCGCGCGCTGGCCATGGTGCCCGCAGTGGCCCTGACCCTGACAGTGGTAAACGTGCCTGCCGTGGCCTCGACGCTGCGCTCGCTGACCGCACCGGCCCGTGCCGTGGCCGCCGCCCCGGCTGACGACAGCAAAGGTACGCAAAAAAGCGACAACAGACAAGACGGTACTCCCCTTCCCGACCAATTTCCCCAATATATCGGCGGCGAGCAAAAGATGTACGACGACATCTATGAGATCATGAAGGACGTGCCCGAGGGCCTGCCCGACGGCAAGACGATAGTGCGGTTTGTCGTAACGGCCGAGGGCAAGGTGACCGATCCTGAGATCGTGCGCTCGGGTGGCGAGGCCCTTGACAAGTATGTGCTCGAGAACGTGACCCGTCTGGGACTCTTCACCCCGGCCATGGCCGACGGCAAGCCGGTGGCGGTGACATACACGCTGCCGGTACACTACAAGAGCAAAGGCGAGTAATAGAAACGCACATACATATATGGCACAATCCCCCCGCACGGCACCGTGCAGGGGGATTGTGTCATATGGTCAATAGGGGAACCATTTCAGAGCCAGCTCGGTGAGCCATATCCACAGGGGGCAGAAGCCCATGAAGAGGATTGTCGACAGGGCCAGCGACGAGGTGCCCGTGGCGACATAGCAGTTGTAGCGGCTGCTGATGATGATGCCCGAGAAGGCCGGAGGCAGTGCGCCGCAGACGACGAGCATCTTGAGGTTGAGGGGATCCATCTTGAAGATTATGCCCACCACCAGCAGTGCCAGCGGCATGACGATCAGCTTGAGGAACGAGCCCATGACTGCCTGTCCGTTGATCTGAATCTTGACCGACGACAGGGTGATGCCGGCCGCAAAGACGGCCACCGACGCGTTGGCGCCCGAGATGAGCGTGAACGACGGGTCGAGATATGAGGGCCACTTGACGCCGCAGAGCACGAGTATCACGGCCAGGATAGGCGCCCATGCCACAGGCTCCTTGATGGCGTCGATCACCGGCTTCCAGGGGTTGGGCCGGGGGGCGCCGCTCTTGGCCGCGGCGAGCTTGGCATTGCCGGTGTTGAGCAGGGCCAGGCCGATGGGGATGCCGATCGCGTTGACCTCGATGGCCACGATGGCGATGACCAGGCCGACGCTGGCCGATGAGCCGAATATAGGCTCGAGCACGGCAAAGCCGAGGAATCCGATCGTAGGCGAGCCACTGATCAGGGCCGAGATGGCCGACTCGGCCATAGTATCTTTATAGAAAATCCTGAATACGTAGTAGACCAGAAAGAAGCATGCGATGAGCACCACAAACGATATGATCGTGAGCTTGACGTCGACACCGAGCATCTGGCGGTTGGCCTTGACAATCGATATGAAGAGGGCGGCCGGCAGGGCATAGTTGAGCACGACTTTGTTGAGGGTACGTGCCTGTTCGCCCGTGAAGGCACCCGTCTTGCCCGAATAGTATCCGAGCATCATTATCACCAGTATCGGGACGATTGCATATAGGATTATGTGTACCATTGTTGTCAGTTGAAAGGTGTATCCGGCCTGCGCCTCGGTCTATCGGCGCGGGCCGGATTAAAGTTATACGATGATATGCTGCAGCGACTCGGGATTGAGATAGCCGATGTGGCCCGACTCCTTGCCGGCGTCGGCAGCGAGCTGCACGTCGATCAGCGTGGGACGCCGCGAGGCTATCGAGGCCTTGAGCGCATCGGCGAGCTGCTGCGGGGTCGTCACATAATATGTGTCGGCGCCGAATGCCTCGCCGAGCTTGTCGTAGCGTGCATTGATGTCGAGAGTGGTCGGGGCCGGGTCGCCGTTTTTAGCCAGATTGACGCCTATGCCGTTGTATATGCCGCCATTGTTGAGGATGACGACGGTGACGGGCAGTCTGAAACGGCAGATGGTCGAGAAATCCATGCCCGAGAAACCGAAGGCACTGTCGCCCTCGACGGCCACGACGGTCTTGCCGGTGGCGATCGCAGCGCCGATGGCCGACCCCATGCCCATGCCCATTATGGCCCATGTGGCGCAGTCGATACGGTGGCGCGGCAGCGACATATTGACGGCGTCGCGGGTGTCGTCGAGGGTATTCGCACCCTCGTTGACCAGTATCACGTCGGGATTGCTCTCGAGCACTGGCTTGATGGCCGTTAGGGCCGACCAGTGGTTCATCGGCACAGCCGATGCATTGTCGGCCAACCGCTGGGCAAACTTGGCGTTCTTCTGCCGGGTCTGTTGCTGCAGGGCCGCTGTCCATGCGGGGTCAATGCTCATGGTGTAGCCGGGCAGTGCGGCCAGCATTGCGTCGAGTGTGCTCTTGAGATCGCCGACGACGGGCGCGGCGATGGGACGGTTGCAGTCGATCTCGACGGGGTCGATGTCGAGCTGCACGAATCTGACGGTGTCGCTCCATTTGCCGTGGCCGCGCGAGAGAAGCCAGTTGAGGCGGGCGCCTACGAGCACCACCACATCGGCCTGCTGCATGATGGTCGAGCGGCATGCCAGGGCGCTGAGGGGGCCGTCGTCGGGCAGCACGCCCTTGGCCATTGACATGGGCAGATAGGGTATGCCGGTCTTGTCGACAAGCTCTTTGAGCTCGGCCTCGACACGGGCGAAAGCGGCGCCCTTGCCGATAAGCAGGGCCGGTCGGCGGGCCCCGGCGATCAGTTGCATGGCACGGGTGACGGCTTCGGGCGACGGAGGCATGGCCGGCTGCAGGTCGACGGGATCATACAGCAGCGACTCGGCGACGGTGCGGTCGAGAATCTGCCCGAGGCAAGGCGTGGTGACATCGAGATATACGCCGCCGGGGCGCCCCGAGACAGCCGCGCGATAGGCGCGCACGACAGCCGTGGGAATATCCTCGGCACGGTTGACACGATAGGCGGCCTTGACGAGCGGCCTGGCGATGGCCAGCTGGTCGAGAGCCTCATAGTTGCCCTGGCCGAGATCGATGGGCTCGCGTTCGCTCGAGCCCGAGATCTGTATCATCGGATAGCAGTTGACGGTGGCATTGGCCGTGGCCGTCAGGCCGTTGAGAAAGCCGAGCGACGACACGGTGAGCAACACGCCGGGCTTGCCGGTGAGATAGCCGTGCGTCGCGGCGGCCATGCCGGCCTGCTGCTCGTGGCGGAACCCCACAAAGCGTATGCCCTGCTCCTGGGCCAGATACGAGAAATCGGTTACAGGTATGCCCACCAGACCGTACATGTCGGTGATGCCTACCTTGCCGAGCGCGCGGGCGAGCAGCCACATGCCGGTCACCTGATCGGGATATGAGGGTGCGTTGGCCGCGGGCGCGGCGGGTTTGTCTGTAGTTGACATGATTGTGTGTTTTTGCGGGGTTGATTATTTGGCGGCTGTCGCGGGCAACGGAGCCGTGGTACCGTTGGCCTTGAACCGTGCCTGCTCGTCGGCTGTATATCCCAGCGATGTGAGCACCTCGTCGGTGTTGCCACCCAGGGTCGGGCACGGGCCATATGTCGGCTGATAGTCTGAAATGGTGAACGGCACGCCCACGGTGACAAATTCGCCGATCTTGCCGCCCTGGTCGATCTTCACGAGGGTGTTGCCGTCGTAGAGCGACTGGTCGTCCATGATCTCTTTGGTCGAGAGCACCGGGGCGCAAGGCACGCCGTAAGGCGCCAGAGCCTTTACTACCTCAAACTTGTCGCGGGTTATGGCCCATTGGCCGATGCGGTCCCAGATCTGCTGTTTGTGACGGTCGCGGGCGTCGGCGGTGTTGAAATCGGGGTTGGTGAGCCAGTCCTCGAACCCGAACGCCTGACAGGCCTTCTCGAAATCTTTGGCGCCACGTTGCAGGATGATGTATGCATAAGCGTTGGGATCGGTCTCCCAGCCCTTGCACTTGTAGGTCCATCCGAGCACGCCGCTGCCCTCCTGATTGCCCGAGCGTGGCACAAAGTCGCCGAATTTACCGTCGGGATACTGGGGGAACTGTGTCAGATAGCCTATGCGGTCGAGCGTAAGCTGGTCGCGTGTCTTGATACGGCACAGGTTGAGGCACGCATTGTGCATCGACTGATACACATATGATCCCTCGCCGGTCTTCTCGCGCTGCATCAGCGCCGCGAGCAGACCGATTGTCATGTGCATGCCAGTGTTTGAGTCGCCGAGGGCCGCGCCGCTCTGTGTGGGCACATCGTTGTCGCCTGTCCACCAACCGGTGGTCGATGCCGCGCCGGCCGTCACCTGTGCCACAGGCTCGTAGGCCTTGAGGTCGACAAAACGCGACGAGAGCGGGAATCCCTTGATGGTGCCGTAGATACAACGGGGATTGATCTTATGCACGACCTCCCAGCTGAATCCGAGCTTGTCCATCGCACCGGGATGCAGATTCTCGATAAAAATATCGGCCTCTTTGATCAGACGTGTCAGAATATCGCGTCCGTCGGGTGTGGCGGCGTCGAGAGCGAGAGATTTTTTATCAGAATTGAGCTGCAGGAAGTAATAGCTCGGTTCGTCGGGCAGAAACTGTAGCTCGTTGCGGGTTGCGTCGCCCGTACCGGGACGCTCGATCTTGATTACGTCGGCGCCGAGCCAGGCGAGCAGCTGGGTGCATGACGGGCCCGACTGCACGTTGGTGAAGTCGACCACCTTGATACCTTGTAAGGGTGCTGTGTTCATAAAAATGTGTGTTTGAAAGTATGTGTTTTTATAAGTCGTTGTGGCGATTACCGCATTACCGATCAAAAATAAAACAACCGTGCGGCACGGTTTGTTTTAGCGCCGCCGGCGTCGGCGCTATCATGAGCGCCGGGCCGTCACGCTCACGCGTGACGGCCCGGCATCTAACGTTAGTATCCCTGATCGATTACTTCAACCAGTTATTGAAAGCCTCAGGCTCAAAACAATTTAAGTACTTCTTCATTTATTTCTCACAGGTTGTTGATACAGCCGCACATGATCATGCTGCCA
>JAUNGA010000036.1 GCA_030524765.1 Bacteroidales bacterium
TAAAATAACACATCCATCTGACATGACAACGCGATCTTAAATGAAAGAGCCGTGACAGCAAGTTGATAAAATTTGCTAAAATGGTTGCAATACCGAATTTTTTGCGTACCTTTGCAGCGGGTAAGTCCTACACGACCAGCTCCCTGAGAATCCCCCAGGTCTTGACCGAAGCAAGGGTATCAGGTTGTAGCGGTGCGATGTAGTAAGCTTACCCTTTTTTGTTTTTATCCACAACCAACTGATATATACCGCGATGCGCACACCCGACGAAGTCAAAGGCTGCACCCTGCTGGGCAATGCCGGCACAAAATATCCCGACAAGTATTGCCCTGAAATACTTGAGACATTCAAGAACAAGCATCCCGAGAACGAATATCTCGTGACATTCAACTGTCCGGAATTCACCTCGCTGTGCCCCAAGACCGGCCAACCCGACTTCGCGACCATAATCATCAATTACATACCGCGCGAAGACATGGTCGAGAGCAAAAGCCTCAAGCTCTATCTGTTCAGCTTCCGCAATCACGGTGATTTCCATGAAGATTGCGTCAATATCATCATGAAAGATCTGGTGCGCCTGATGCAACCCCGCTATCTCGAGGTGATCGGCATCTTCACCCCCCGCGGCGGCATCTCGATCTATCCGTTTGCCAATTACGGCGACGCCGACCACCAGGATATGGTGCGCAGCCGCCTGCTGGCCGCTTTCCGCGACCGGTAAGACGCAACGATAAAAAGGATGACACAAAAGAGCCGTACCAAAAGCTCGTTGTTGAATAGCGCAGTATCAATACTGCACTATTTTGTGTCATTATGTCTGAGTTTTATTTCAAGAAAGGTATTCCTCGACTATCTCGGCGCAGAGATACTTGGTCTAAACTCAACCATAGTCAACCTGCTGCAATTTCTTAACATCACCGAACTGGGCGTCGGTACCGCAGTGACGTTTTCTCTATATAAGCCTCTGGCAGACAGAGACGAAAACTGTATAAACGAGATATTGGCCTTGCATGGCAAACTATACCGCCGTATAGCCATTCTTATAATAGCCGGAGCTGCCGTCATGGCGGCATTCTTCCCATTGATATTCGAAAAGATGCAGTTACCTTTATGGTATGCCTATGCGTCTTTTGGCGTTTTGCTGTTCTCGTCTTTATTATCATACTTTGTCAATTATCGCCAAGCTATACTAAACGCCAATCAGGAGAGTTACAAGATCACCTATTCATATTACGGATGTCTGACAATAAAATCAATTGTACAGATTATAGCAGTCTCGACATTAAGCATGCCATTCATGTGGTGGCTTATTTTAGAATTCGTCTTTACGATCATAGCCTCCGTGACACTTAATATAACTATAAGGAAATCTCATCCTTACCTGAAAAAAATAAATCAGAATTATCAATCGCTTAAAAATAAGTATCGCATTATCCAGACAAAGATCAAACAATTATTTTTTCACCGACTGGCGGAATTTGCGGTACTGCAGTCAAGTCCTCTGATCATCTATGCCTACCTATCTCTCACAACTGTCACTTATTATACCAATTATATCACGGTCATAACCGGCATAACACTCTTGTTCAGTGCATTGTTTGGCGGATTCAGAGCTTCTGTCGGGAATTTAATCGCTGAAGGAGACCAACGCAAAACGCTTTTGACTTTTGAGCAACTCTATTGCACATGCTTTCTTGTATCTGCAGTCTGCAGTCTATGCACAATCATGCTCATAACCCCTTTTGTATCGATATGGATAGGATCTGAATATATACTGCCGCGTATCACTATTATGCTGATTACCATAAGTCTATTTCTCAATTTACACCGAATAATCATAGATATATTCATTAATGGATACGGGTTATTCAAAGATATCTGGGCTCCGGTAGCAGAAGCAATAATTACCTTGGGAGGCGCTATAATATTAGGCAGCTTTTACGGCCTCAACGGTATTATCGGCGGACCTATAATCTCTCAGGTCCTTATACTGACAATATGGAAACCATATCTACTGTACCGTTCCGGACTAAACACCAATGCGACATCTTTCTTCATTCTGTTTTCAAAATGTCTCGCCGCAACCATACCCGGAATAATAATCTGTCATTTTCTAACCCCACTCGTCAATGACATCGACTCTATCTCAACGTTCCTTATCTCAGCATTTATAATATTCACATCTGTGACCTTGTCGATCTCCGCGACCATGGCGATCACGTCGGAGTCATTTCGTAAAGCCATTTTAAGAATCAGACATCTTTTTGCCTCATGAATACACTTGTCTCTGTTCTAATTCCGGTTTACAATACCGAACGCATGGTGGCGGCTTGCCTTGAAAGCATTATCGGCCAGACATACAAAAATCTGGAGATAATCATTGTGAATGATTGCACTCAAGACAATGCAATGGATATAGTGAAATCATTTGCCGATATCGATCCCCGTATCAAAATTATCAACCATGACAGGAATCTCGGACTAATGATGACACGCAAGACGGGTTATCAAAATGCATCAGGGGAGTATATAGTATTTGTAGACAGTGATGATACCTTGCCTAAAAACAGTATAGAAAAACGTCTGAATTTCATCAAAGATCATAACTGTGACTTTGCAACCACAGGCACGAGCTTTATATGGCAAAGCGAAAACCGCACGCGCCATTGTCTTCCTGAAAAGGAGGGTGTATTCTCAAGACATGAGATTTATGAAATGCTGATCAACGAGACCTTAACACACTCTCTCTGCACAGCAATCTTTCCATCAAAAATATTCAAAGGCCAACAATATAAGACCTTGCCCGGTCATATCATGGGTGAGGATATCCTGCTATTCTATCAGATTCTCGACAGATGCAATAAAATCGGGGTGATGCGCACATCGGTCTATAATTATATACAACGCGACAATTCCTCGACCAACGCAAAAATTACAGAGAAGACATTGCGCGAATTAGTCATATGCTGGAATACACAGTACTACTATCTTCATAAAAACAATTTTTCGGATACCTGCATTTTCAGAAGGATATTGCCCGAGATTGTATATCTATATTACAATCAGTCGACGCCTGAGATTTATAATGATCTAAGTGCCGAAATAAAAAAAGGATTCAAACTACGTTATCTCTTCAAATGCCTTTCTCCCAAACAGGCTCTCACTTTTATAATTCTTGACAAAACGGTGGTCATGTCGCGTCTGCTCAGATGGTTGTTCGCAAAATTCCGGTGATGATTGTTTTTGCATAGTTTGGCGCGTATTGCTAACTTTGCAATAACATTAAAATAAACATTCCATGTCACAAAAAGATACATTGATGGTGGTCAGCGGAGGAATGGACTCGACCACACTCATGCATGAGTATGCCGAACGTATAGCGCTGGCCGTAACTTTCAACTATGGGTCAAACCACAACGCCCGCGAGATAGAGTGCGCACGCTGGCAGTGCGCGCACCTCGGCATAGAACTCATCGTGGTCGATATGCCGTTTGTGGGACAGCTGTTCAACAGCTCGCTGCTATCAGGCGCCGACGCCATCCCCGAGGGCAATTACGATGACGAGAACATGCGCTCGACGGTGGTGCCCTTCCGCAACGGCATCATGCTGGCAGTGGCCGCCGGCCTGGCCGAGAGCCGCGGACTGCACCATGTAATGATGGCCAACCACGGGGGCGATCACGCAATCTATCCCGACTGCCGTCCGGGATTCGCCGAGGCCATGTCGCACGCGATCAGCGAGGGCACCTATGATCACATCACTCTGCTCGCGCCATATACCAACCTGACCAAGACCGACATAGCCCGTCGAGGCGCGCAGCTTGGCGTTGACTATGCCCACACCTATTCGTGCTACAAGGGCGGAGAACATCACTGCGGCCGCTGCGGCACGTGCACCGAACGCCGTCAGGCATTTGCCGAGGCCGGGGTCGCCGATCCGACCGTCTATGATGAAAGCTTGTGATAATGACAAGAGCCGATTCGAAAATATTTGGCTGTGTGCAAGATTTTTAGTATCTTTGCACGAATTATCAAGACGATACTAAATATTTAATAAGCTATTTAATGAATCCAATCAAAAAAACCATCGAGCTTGCCGACGGCCGCACCATCACGCTGGAGACCGGGAAACTTGCAAAGCAAGCCGATGGAGCGGTAGAATTGCGCATGGGCAACACGATGCTCCTCGCCACTGTGGTTTCGGCCAAAGAGGCAGGCGAAGGTGTTGATTTCATGCCCCTGACAGTTGAGTACAAAGAGAAATTTTCATCGGCCGGTCGTTTCCCCGGCGGTTTCCTCAAGCGCGAAGGCCGCGCCAGTGACTACGAGATCCTGACGTCTCGTCTGGTAGACCGCGTGCTGCGCCCCCTATTCCCCGACAATTACCATGCCGACACCTTCGTCAACATCACCATGTATTCGGCCGACGGTGTCGAGATGCCTGACGCTCTTGCAGGCCTGGCTGCCTCAGCCGCCATCGCAGTGAGCGACATACCTTTCAACGGTCCTATCTCTGAGGTGCGTGTAGCACGTATCGACGGAGAGTTTGTGATCAATCCCACTTTCGAGCAGCTCGAGCGTGCCGACATGGAGCTCATGGTCGGCGCCACCTATGACAACATCATGATGGTCGAGGGCGAGATGAACGAAGTGTCAGAGACCGACCTGCTCAATGCTCTCAAGGCCGCCCACGCCGCCATCAAAGAGCAGTGCAAGGCCCAGATCGAGCTTGCCGAGGCCGCCAAAGCCACAGTCAAGCGCGAATACTGCCACGAGGTAAACGACGAAGACCTGCGCAAAGACGTACACGACAAGTGCTATGACAAGGCATATGCCATCGCCAAGACCGGCAGCGCCGACAAGCACTGGCGTCAGGAAGCCTTCGACGCGATCTGCCAGGAATATATCGACTCTCTGCCAGAAGAAGAGCAGGAAGAGAAAACTCCGCTGGTAAAACGCTATTACCACGACGTCGAGAAAGAGGCCATGCGCCGCTGCGTGCTCGACGAGGGTGTGCGCCTCGACGGCCGCAAGACAAACGAGATCCGTCCTATCTGGGCCGAGGTCGACTATCTGCCTGGCCCCCACGGATCGGCAGTATTCACCCGTGGCGAAACCCAGGCTCTCGCCACCGTCACCCTCGGCACCAAACTCGACGAGAAGATTCTCGACGATGTGCTCAACCAGGGCCGCGAGCGATTCCTGCTTCACTACAACTTCCCCCCCTTCTCGACCGGCGAGGCACGTCCCGTGCGTGGCGTAGGCCGTCGCGAGATAGGTCACGGCAATCTTGCCCACCGCGCTCTCAAGAGCATGTTCCCGGACGATTTCCCCTATGTTTGCCGTATCGTCAGCGATATCCTCGAGTCTAACGGCTCATCATCGATGGCCACTGTATGCGCCGGCACCCTCGCTCTGCTCGACGCCGGTGTAAAGATGAAGAAGCCGGTCGCCGGTATCGCCATGGGTCTGATCTCTGACGGCTCGAAATATGCTATCCTCAGTGATATTCTCGGCGACGAGGACCACCTGGGCGACATGGACTTCAAGGTCACCGGTACCAAAGACGGCATCACGGCCACTCAGATGGATATCAAATGTGACGGTCTCAGCTACGAGATCCTTGAGAAAGCCCTGCTGCAGGCCCGCGACGGCCGTCTGCACATCCTCGGCATCATCAACGATACCATCGCCGAGGCCCGCGAAGACTACAAGCCTCACGTACCGCGCATCGTCACCATGCTCATTCCCAAAGAGCTTATCGGCGCTGTCATCGGCCCGGGCGGAAAGATCATCCAGGGTATCCAGGAGGCATCAGGCGCCACTGTCTCGATCGACGAGATCGCCGAAGGCGGTTATATCGAGGTGGCCGCAGCCAACAAGGCATCTATCGACAAGGCTCTCGAGATGATCAACGCCATAGTCGAACTTCCCGAGGAAGGCAAAGTCTACCACGGTACCGTACGCTCGATCATGGACTTCGGCGCATTTGTCGAATTCATGCCCAACCGCGACGGTCTGCTCCACATCAGCGAAATCTCGTGGAACCGTCTCGAAGACATGGCCGCATCGGGCCTCAAAGAGGGCGACGAGGTAGATGTCAAACTCATCGAGGTTGATAAGAAGACAGGCAAATTCCGTCTGTCGATGCGTGCTCTGCTCGAGAAACCCGAGGGTTGGGTAGAGCCCCAGCGCCGTGAGCGCGGTCCGCGTCGTGAAGGCGGCAAGCCCGGCGAAGGCCGCGGTGACCGTGGTCCGCGTCGCGAGAACCGTGGCGAAGGCCGTGGTCCGCGCCGCAACTGATCATAACATATCCACAATAAATCAAGCCCGCGCCATTTCAGGTGCGGGCTTGATTTTTTTGGGGGGGTGAATACTGCAATTCAGCGCCACCTTGTGCCACGGAAAGCGGCACGAGACATTATACCCATGCGTGCATACGTCAGACGGGACATGCATTGCAGGATGTGGTGAGGGTTTACAGGGAATGGTAATAGAGAAAAGGCCCGGATGCGATTGAATAAAGTGGTTTTCAGAGGCGACTTACGGTTAGCCTAAACTTTTAGAATCACTATCCGGGCCTTGGTATGGCGCGTTACTGTAAATAATTTTTGGCTAAGTGCCCCTTGCCGGGTCGATTATTTTGATGCAAAGATAACGCTACATAAGCAATTATGCAAGTTTCAGACCGACTTTTAACGTTCAGCGAAATGTGACAAGACGGTTGTAAAGGAAGTTGGCCAAGGTGTAGAGTATGTTGCCGAGCAGGGTGGCCAGGCCGTAGCCCGATATTACGATCATGCCCAGATCGATCTCGATGAGACCGAACGGACTCCGGTTGAGCATCCATACGGCGCCGAGCTGCAGGGCGTAGCAGACAACAAAACCGAGCACGAATCTGACAGCCTCGCGCCTGTATGTGCCTTGTGAACGGAAAACCCAGCGCTTGTTCCACATAAACGAGTTGACGAGGCCGACGACATATCCTGCAGCATTGCTGACATAGGGGTCGATGCCGAAGACTGATTTGCACAGAAAGATTACTCCGAGGGTGAGCAGGGTGTTGAGGCCACCCACCATGCAGTATTTGATAAACCGCAGAATCTCGGCTTGGCGTCGCAAGTTCATGATTTGTCGTGGTGCAGTGTCCGGGGATCAATCTTGAGTATAGGGAGCGACCAGTCGCATATGACAGCGGCCACACGCAGACCTATGACCGTGACGGCGCATGTGATCTGCGGCACCCACACGGGCAGACCTGTGATCGACAGCAGCCAGTAGGCTACGCCACCTGCGAGACATGCCGTGGCGTAAATGTCCTTGCGGAAGAAAAGCGGCTCCTCGTTGATGAGAATATCGCGTGTGACGCCGCCAAAAGAACCTGTTATGATGCCCATGACGACGGCCACCCACATGGGCCATCCACCGGCAAGGGTTTTCTCGATGCCCACGACGACGAAGAGTGCCAGACCGATAGCGTCGAAAATGAATATCGTGCGCATTCCGCCCACGAGTGCCCGACGAAAGATGATCACGGCCAGCAAAGATATGCCCGTGACGGCAAGATACATGGGCGACAGCATCCAGAAAACGGGTATGTCGAGGAGCACGTCGCGCAGTGTGCCGCCGCCGATGGCAGTCACCAGGCCGACAACATAGGCGCCAAACCAGTCGAAGCGTTTTGCGGCGGCCAGCCGTATGCCCGATATGGCGAAGGCGATGGTGCCGAGCACTTCGATGACGGTGATAAACAGAGTCTCCTCCATCAGTCTCGCGCGGGCTTGGTTTTTGTGCTTTTCCTGAGTGTGCCGGCCACAGCCTCGCGACGCTCGGCCTCGCGCCTGTAGCGCGGATAAGCCCTGCACAGGTCTTTGAGGAAGCAAGCCTCGCACTCGGGCTTGCGAGCCTTGCAGACATAGCGTCCGTGCAATATAAGCCAGTGGTGGGCTACAGGAATGAGCTCTTGAGGAATATTGGCGGTAAGGGTCTGTTCGGTCTGCAGGGGTGTCTTGCTGCGTGTGGTGAGCCCGATGCGCTCGGCCACGCGGAAAACGTGTGTATCGACTGCCATTGCCGGGCGGTCATATATTACGGAAAGTATGACATTGGCGGTCTTGCGGCCGACTCCCGGCAGTGTGATGAGCTCGTTGAGATCATCGGGCACCTGACCGCCGTAGTGCTCGGTGAGACGCCGGGCCATACCGAGCAGCGAGCGGGTCTTGTTGTTGGGATACGAGCATGAGCGTATCAGCCCGAACACCTCATCGGCAGACCCATGCGCCAGTGAAGCGGCATCGGGGAAACGCTCGAAAAAGGCGGGCGTGATCATGTTGACGCGCTTGTCGGTGCACTGGGCCGACAATATGACGGCCACCAGCAGCTCGTAAGGGCTGTTGTAGTGCAGTTCGGTAGATGGGGCAGGCATCTCGCGCGAGAAGCGCTCGACGACTTGTCTGTAGCGGTCGGTGGTCTTCATATTTTATCCGGCTTTAGGCCAATGTACCTCGCCGTAGGCGAACAGGCTCAGTGGCTGCCGACGAATTCGTCGAGGAAACGCACGTCGTTTTCAGAGAAAAGACGCAGGTCGTTGACCCGGTATTTGAGATTCGCGATGCGCTCGACGCCCATACCGAGGGCGAAACCGGTGTAGACCTCGGGGTCGATGCCACAGGCACGCAGCACGTTGGGATCGACCATGCCGCATCCAAGAATCTCGACCCATCCGGTACCTTTGCAGAACGAGCAACCCTTGCCGCCGCACAGATCGCAGCTTATATCCATCTCGGCCGAAGGCTCGGTGAATGGGAAGTAGCTGGGACGTAGACGTATGCGAGTGTCGTTGCCAAACATTTCCTGAGCGAAATACTGAAGGGTCTGGAGCAGATCGGCAAAGGTCACGTTTTTGTCGACATACAGGGCTTCGACCTGATGGAAGAAGCAATGCGCACGTGCCGACACGGCCTCGTTGCGATAGACACGGCCGGGGCATATGATACGGATGGGGGGCTCGGTATGCTCCATCACACGCGACTGTACCGATGATGTGTGGGTGCGCAGCAGCACGTCGGGCATGCGGTTGATGAAAAATGTATCCTGCATGTCGCGGGCGGGATGATCAGCGGCAAAGTTGAGCGACGAGAATACGTGCCAGTCGTCTTCGATCTCGGGACCTTCGGCGATGGTAAAGCCGAGGCGACGGAAGATCGCGATGATCTCTTCGCGCACAAGAGACAGCGGATGGCGTGTGCCCAGACGCACAGGCGCAGCCGAGCGGGTGAGGTCGTCGGCCACGTCGGTATCGGCCACGGCCGAGAGCGACTCGCGCAGGGCGTTGATGCGCTCGGTGGCAAGGGTCTTGATCTCGTTGACGGTGCGTCCGAGCTCGCGTTTGCGGTCGGCGGGGAGCTCGCCGAACTCTTTGAGCAGGGCTGTCACTACGCCCTTTTTGCTCAGATATTTGATGCGCAGAGCCTCGACCTCGTCGGCATTGGCGGCGGTGAGGCCTTCGATCTCGGCGCGCAGATTGGCTATTTTCTGTAACATAAGATCACGTGATTTTTGCTTTAGCACTGCAAAATTACATATTTTTTTTTATCTGACAGCAGGTAAATGAGTAAAAAGCCCCCCTGAGAGCGACATGGCGTCAGACGAGCATGAAAGTGATGTGAAGAAAAACCACCGGCCATTTTAACCGCATTTAACAATGGCCGGATTTGTGTTGCGATTTTCGCAGTTAAATAAAGTTAACGAATATGGCGGCATATAATCGCATGCATTCTTTTCTACAGTATAATTGTGTTAAAATCGTCAATATTCGATTAAAATTCGTAATTTTGCGCATAAGTCTGTACAAAGCCTTCATTTTGTGTGATGAATAAACTGCAACTATATATATACAAATCGCTGCGCGGCTTCAAGAGCGTGCGCAACATCAACCCGTCAGAGAATGTGCAGCGCCACATACTCGATGTGCGCGGAGCCCTTGATATCCTTGACTATGACCCGGCCGATAAATATCTGTTCTACATGATCAGCTATGTCGAGGAAGGGTCGTTTTTCACGATCCTGCGCACCATACCCGACGGACGCCTCGATCATCTGGCCACTACGATCTTTGTGCCCCGCGGGCTGCGCATTACCCCGGAAGAGATGGACGAGGTTGTGCGACGCACCACGCGCATGGTGTCTAACCCGGCCGTGAGCGCCGAGGAACTCGCCGAGCTGCACACCACGTTCGCAAAAGAATATCCGGTCGACCGCGAGGCCCCGATGACGGTAGCCTCGGAGGGCCGCGAGTATGCATGGTGTCTCTATGGAGGCGACACCGGCCGCAAGCTCATCGACTTCTACGGGCCTATGCTCTATCAGCCCGACTATCTGCCCTATGCCGGCGTGCTGCTGATAGACGCCGAGCTGGGAGTGACCGGCAACGGGCAGGATCTATCAGACATGCAGCTGTCGACCACGGTACCCGTGCTGCCGCCGGCATCAACACCCGAGGGGTTCTCGGCTCATATATACCACCATCCGTTTGACCGCCCCTATCTGGCGCCTCTCGGCGGCAACGTCACCATCGTGTGGCGGCGCCAGGGATTCGAAGACCGGTCGCAGGAGGTGACAGTCGTGCGTGCCGACCAGGAGATCGAGCCTACATCAACCGCCGAGAGCCGCAAGGCCATCTCGCCGGCGTCGTTCTTTGTAACCTCGCAGGCGTCGAAGGCTCCCTTGCCCGACCCCATGATCACCGTCAACGGCGTAGAGATCAACGAAGCCCGCTATTTCACACAGGCCGATCTCAAGAACGCCGAGGTAGCCATACGCTGTCCGGGGTATTTCCCGTTCAAGGGCACTCTCGATCTGGCATCGACCACACAGGCCCTCATACAGCTGCAGGAGCAACGCCGCATCTACCGATTCGAGCTGCCGGTCAAGACCTCGGAATTAGGCGCCCCCATACGGTTTGAGATACATACCAAACGCGACATGACCGACAGCCCCGTCGAGGGCTACCGTCTGCTCGACGACATCAAAGAAGGCCCGACACGCATCAACCATCTCGAGTACACCGGCTCTACGCCCGGCGCATCACGCCGCATGGCCCTGATGCTCGCCGCCGGCGCCCTGATCGTCGGTTTTATCATCGGCTGGCTGTGCGGCCGTCCATCGTCACCGTCACAAGCCACTGAATCCGACACGACCGTCACCGAGACTGTAGAGGTAGTGCCCGAGACCAAGCCTGATGTAAAGGCCGCACCTGCCCGGCCGGCCGAAAAACCGGCCGAAAGCCGGCCTCAGACACCTGAGGCCACCGGATCGGGACCGGTGACCCGCGAGGCCATAGCATATCTCGACGACAATTCGCGCTGGAGCCGCGACGAGATGGAGAAGCATCCCGGACTGCGCGGATTGTTCGATGACCTCAACAATTACCGCATAGAACGCATCATCGACGTATGGCAGCCAAAGCTGACAGCCTCGAAAAACTTCAAGGCCGTCGCCACAGCCGCCGCCAACGGCCGCTACAAGCCCAAGGCCCACTTCGAGCCCGGCCAGACCTACAACAAACCCGGCGACAATGTCATCGTATGGCGCACCTATACGTTCCGTCTCGATCCATAATCCAACAGCATCATGACATACAGACACATACTTCTTATCACACTCGGTGCGACGCTCGGTGCGCAAGCCCGCGTGGCATCACCCGAATCAATCACGACCACCACAGCCGACGGCCGGACAGTGACCGTCACGGCCATCAATCCCAACATACTCAAGGTGACCAACATGGCACCGGGCGAGCAACCGCTGCCCTCACGCGCCACAGTGCTCACCAACGAGGGCTACCGGCCCGACATCGTATCGGTCGGACACTTCACCACCACACTGACCACATCGGCCGGCGTCACAGCCATCGTCGACGACCGCACGGGCGCCCTCACGATCACGGCCGGCCCCGGAAAGGTGGTGACCGACCCGGGCCTGCGCACCCTGCGCGACGGACGCACCGAACTGGCCCTCTCGACCACCTCGACCGGCTCGATGTACGGCGCAGGCGAGCGTGGGCACAAGCTCAATCTGCGCGGCGACACGCTGGTGATGTTCAACCGCCAGAACTACGGTTACACAGGCAGCGACCCGCGCATCAACCAGATGAACATCACGATGCCTCTGTTTGTCTCGACCGACGGATTCGCTCTCGTCTTTGACGACTATGCACGTGCCGAGATGATACTGGGCAACCCCGTCAAATACATCACCGAGAATCCACGCCCTGTCACCTACTATTTCGTGAACGGCGCCTCGACACTGGCCGACGTCACCGAGCAACTGACGGCACTGACCGGACGCCAGGATCTCACACCGTTCTGGTCGCTGGGCTACATCACGTCAAAATACGGCTATCACGACCAGGCCGAGACAGTGGGGGTGGTCGATACCCTCAAGCGCGCAGGCTATCCTGTCGACGGCATCGTGCTCGATCTCTACTGGTATGGCAAAGAGCAGGACATGGGCCGTCTGGCATGGGATCCCGAACAGTGGCCCAACCCCGCCAAGATGCTCGCCGGCCTCAAGGCCCGCGGCGTCAATCTCGTGGCCATCTCGCAGCCGTATGTGCTGCGCAACGGCCGTGCGATAGACAATTACAACGAGCTCACCGAAAAAGGCCTGCTGCTCAAAGACACCACCGGCGCGCAACAGGAGGTCAAGATCTGGGTAGGCGAGGGCGGCATGTTCGACGTGTCGAACCCCGACACCCGCGCATGGCTCTCTGACCGCTATCGCAAACTCACCGATACCGGTATAACGGGCTGGTGGGGCGATCTGGGCGAGCCCGAGGTGCATCCGCTCACGGGCATGCACGCCAACGGTCTCACGGCGCCTCTCTACCACAATCAGTATGGCAACGACTGGAGCGAGATCATCTACGATCTCTTTAAAAAAGAGTATCCCGACACACGCCTGATGACGATGATGCGCGGCGGCACGACAGGCTTGCAACGCTACAGCGTCTATCCCTGGTCGACCGACGTATCGCGCTCGTGGGGCGGCCTCGAGCCACAGGTGCGCATTATGCTCAATTCGGGTCTCAGCGGACTGGGCTACATGGGTCACGACGTGGGCGGATTTGCGGTCGACCCCGACAACGCCTACATTCCCGAACTATACGTGCGCTGGCTGCAACTGGGACTCTTCTCGCCCATCCTGCGCACTCACGCCCAGCAGTATGCCGAGCCCTACAAATATCCGCAGTATGCATCGATCATCGCCCCGCTGATCAAAGAGCGCTACCGCTGGCTGCCCTACAACTACACACTCGCGTGGGAAAACGCGTCAAAGGGTTATCCCCTGGTGCGTCCGCTCAACTTCACCGAGCCGGGCCATGCCTACGACAGCATCAGCGACGAATTTCTCTGGGGCCCGGATGTGCTCGTGGCACCGGTGATGACCGAGGGTACCGTCGAACGCGACATCACCTTCCCGGCCGGACAGTGGGTAGACATGGCCGATCCTACCAAGGTGTTTGACGGACATACCACCGTCACCTATCCCGCACCGCTCGAGGTGCTGCCTCTCTTTGCCCGCGCAGGCGCTTTCATCCCGATGGCCGACTACCGTATGGGCAACACAGGCGACTATAACCCGGCTCGCCTGACGGTGCAGTACTATCCCGTGGCCGGCGTCGACTCGGAATTCACCATGTTTGACGACGACCGAGTGTCGACCGGCACCATAGCCCGAGGCGACTACCGCCTGATCACCTTCACCGGCAAGCAGGGCGGCAACCGCATCTCTATCGAGGCAAAAGGCACATATCCGGGCGCACCGCTCAACATCGATCTGGTACTCGTGATCAACCGCGCCGCCGGCCCCGCGACATTCCGCGTCAACGGCCGCAACATGAAAGCCAAATATGATGCAGCCGCCCATACCCTCACGCTGCGTCTGCGCTGGCCGGTAGACCGTCTGCTCACCCTCGAGTCAAAAGATTTCAAAACCCTCTAAACCATAAACTCAAAAAACTTCGGCTCAGCCCGATCATAAATATGTTCTCAGGAATCGTAGAAGAAGCCGCCACCGTTGTCGCAGCAGAGCGCCAGGGCGGCAACCTGCAACTGCGGGTAAAATCGTCATTCACCGACCAGCTCGGCATCGACCAGTCGGTCGCCCACAACGGCGTATGCCTCACCGTCGTGGCGCTGCACCCCGACAATACCTACGAGGTGACAGCCATCCGTGAAACACTCGAACGCTCAAATCTCGGCGATATCGTCGCCGGCGATCTCATCAATCTCGAGCGTTCGATGCAGCTCGGCGCACGGCTCGACGGCCACATCGTGCAGGGACACGTCGACTGCACGGCCGTATGTACCCACATCGAGGATGTCGAGGGATCGCGCTACTTCAAATTCGAGTATGAGATCGACCCGGCCATGCGCGCCAAGGGCTACATGACAGTCGAGAAGGGTTCGGTGACGGTCAACGGCGTAAGTCTCACGGTCTGCGACAGCACACGCTCGTCGTTCCGTGTCGCCATCATCCCCTATACGCTCGAGCATACCAATTTCTGCCGCATCGCAGTCGGCACACGCGTCAATCTCGAATTTGACATCCTCGGCAAATATCTCGCCGCCCTCAATGCCAGAGACTGACAAGCCGCACGTGACACCTCCGACCGACCCCGTCCCACATCACATTTCCAGCACAATAACCATTTAAGTATATACCCTTGATGTCTAAAAAACTATCGTTACTCGCTGCCGTGGCGCTCAGCGCCCTGACAGCATCAGCGGCCGACCGCCTGACAGGCACGCCTCTCGGCTGCCCTGAGATCGCCGGCCATGCGGCATCGGCCATATTTGACGGTGACCCGTCGACATGGTACGAATCAAGCGCCACCACCTATACCTGGGCCGGCATCGACCTGGGCACGCCGCATGTAATCACACGCATAGGCCTGCTGCCCGCCAAGACCACCAACGGCGCCGCACTCACTCGCCTCGCTATCGTGCAGGGCGCCAATCAGCCTGATTTCAGCGATGCCATACCTATATATATGGTGAAATCGACACCTGCATCGGGCACGATGACCTATGCCGACGTAGACTGCTCGCGCGGTTTCCGCTACATACGCTATTGCGGGCCTGCCAACTCGCGCAGCCGCCTGAGCGAACTCGAGCTCTACGGCACCGCCGGCGAAGGCGACGACTCGCGTCTGTGGCAGGTGACCAATCTGCCCACCGTCGTGGTCAACACCGTCAATGCCGAGGAGCCCTACGATAAAGAGCATGACATCCCCGGCAATATCATCATCATCTCAGAGAACGGCGCCGACATCCTCGACAAGCCCGGCACGATACGCGAGCGCGGCAACGCCAGCCGAGAGTTTCCAAAGAAACCGTGGCGACTCAAATTCGACAAAAAACAGTCGGTGCTGGGTTCGCCGGCCAAAGCCAAGAAATGGACACTGATCAACAATTATGGCGACAAATCGCTCATGCGCAACATACTCGCATTTGAGGTGGCACGCATGTTCGACATGACCTATGTACCATTCTGCCGCCCGGTAGACGTGATTCTGAACGGCGAGTACAAGGGCTGCTATCAGCTGTGCGATCAGGTCGAGGTCAATCCCGGCCGTGTCGAGATCGACGAGATGGAGCCCGGCGACACATCGGGCGACGCGCTCACCGGCGGTTACCTCGTAGAGGTCGACGCTTATGCCGACCAGGAGCTGTCGTGGTTCACCACCTCGCACTATGGCCTGCCCGTGACCATCAAATCGCCCAAAGACGACGAGATAGTGCCCGCACAGGCGGCCTACATACGCGACTATTTCAACCGTCTCGAGCCGATGATGAAAGACACCGATCCTGTCACGGGCTATCGCAGCGTGTTCGACAACCGATCGTTCATACAGCATATGCTCGTCAACGAAATCGCCGGCAACACCGACACATACTGGAGCACCTACATGTATAAGCGGCGCAACGATCCGCGCATCTACACCGGCCCTGTATGGGACTTTGACCTCGGCTGGGACAATGATTCCCGCACCTGGCACGTGTGGCAGAGCAGCGGCAACGGATGGCTCTGGAACTCAGGCCGCGGCAGCGCCGCAAACGGCATGATATACTTTGCCCAACGCATCCTCACCAAAGATCCCTCGACCGCCGACGAGATCATCGACATATGGCACGAAGCCCGCACACGCGGCCTGAGTGTGCAGTGGCTGCTCGATCTGGTCGACAGCACGGCCGCCGAGCTCGAACAGTCGCAGCAACTCAACTTCATGCGCTGGCCCATCCTCAACCAGTTTGTACACCAAAATCCGCAGGTCGCCGGTTCGTATGCAGGCGAGCTCGATGTAATACGCCGCTATATACGCGAGCAGATGCCGCATCTCGAGCGCGTGATGGGCTACGAGGGCCATGACAGCGGCATAGCCGACGCATCGCAGGCCTCGGGACGCCTGACAGTCGACGGACGCCGCATCATCACCGAGGGCTATGCCGATGGCACACGCTATCGGGTCGTATCGCTCGACGGACGCAGTGTGGCCGAGGCCGCCTGCGGCACTCCCACCCACGAGCTGGCGCCGGGCCTGTATCTCGTCGCCATCCCCGGCTGCAGCACCGTCAAGGTAGTCATCCGTTGATTTTAAATTATGTTAAACTAAGTTTACATACGTTTAAAACAACTATCCGCAACGACGTTTGTTTGCAAAAAGGGCAAAAAATTTGTACCTTTGCACAACTTCACAGAGCTGGAGGAGGCCACACGGCTTCCTCCTTTTATTTAGAATCTGTACAAAAATTATGATTGACAAAAATCTACTGACCCGCACCGTCGAGCAGGCTATCGCCGACACCGACATATTTATCGTCGACGTGCGAGTGAGCCCATCCAACGAGATAGTAGTCGAGCTCGACTCGCCCGAAGGTCTCGACATCGACACATGTGCCGACATCACACGCAAGATCGAGAGCGTCTTTGACCGCGATACCGAAGACTATGAGCTCGAGGTCGGATCGGCCGGCCTCACGGCTCCGTTCAAGGTCATCGGCCAGTATCTCAAGAACATAGGCAACGAGATCGAGGTGCTCACCACCGACGGCCGCAAAGTCAAGGGCATACTCAGATCGGTCGACGCCGACGGCCGGTTCACCGTGGCAGTGCCCACCAAAGTAAAGCACGAGGGCGCCAAACGTCCGGTAATCGAAGACGTCGACCATACGTTCACGCCCGGTCAGTGCAAGAAAGTCAACTACGTAATAAACTTCTAACACACCCAACATAATCCCCATGGCAAAGAAAGAGGAAACCCCCAATATGGTCGAGCAGTTTGCCGAGTTCAAGGAACTCAAAAACATCGACAAGACCACGATGATCAGCGTGCTCGAGGAATCGTTCCGCAACGTGCTGAAAAATATGTTCGGCACCGACGAGAATCTCGACGTGATCCTCAATCCCGACAAGGGTGACGTGCAGATCTTCCAGAACCTGCAGGTAGTGCCCGACGGCGAGGTCACCGATCCCAACCTGCAGATCTCGCTCTCTGACGCCCGTGCAGACAACGACCCCGAGGCCGAGGTCGGCGAAGAGCACACCAAAGAGATTATCTTCGAGAAATTCGGCCGCCGCGCCATCCTCAACCTGCGCCAGACCCTGCAGAGCAAAATCCTCGATCTGCACAAACAGGCCATCTACGACCGCTTCAAAGAGCTCGAGGGCGAGCTCGTCAGCGGCGAGGTGTATCAGACCTGGTCGCGCGAGACACTGCTGCTCGACGATGACAAGAACGAGCTGCTGCTGCCCAAGAGCGAGTCGATTCCCGGCGACTTCTTCCGCAAAGGCGAGACCGTACGCGCCGTCATCGCCAATGTCGACAACAAGAACAACAATCCCAAGATCACCGTCTCGCGTACCAACGAGGCATTCCTGCGCCGACTCTTCGAACTCGAGGTGCCCGAGATACACGACGGTCTGATCAACATCCGCGCCGTGGCCCGCATCCCGGGCGAACGCGCCAAAATAGCCGTAGAGAGCTATGACGACCGCATCGACCCCGTGGGCGCATGCGTCGGCGTGAAAGGCTCGCGCATACACGGCATCGTGCACGAGCTGCGCAACGAAAACATCGATGTGATCAACTACACGGCCAACCCCTCGCTCTTCATACAGCGCGCGCTCTCGCCCGCAAAAGTCACCTCGATACGTATCGACGAGGAAGAGAAAAAAGCCGAGGTGATACTGCGTCCCGAAGAAGTGTCGCTCGCAATCGGCAAGAACGGTCTCAACATCAAGCTCGCTTCGATGCTCACCGGCTATACCATCGATGTCTACCGCGACACCGAGGAACAGGACATCGAGGAAGATATCTATCTCGACGAGTTCAAGGACGAGATCGACGAGTGGGTGATCGACGCCCTCAAGAACATCGGCTGCCTCACCGCCAAGAACGTGCTCAACGCTCCGCGCGAGATGCTCATCGAGAAAGCCGATCTCGAGGAATCGACCGTCGACAATGTCATCAGCGTGCTCCGCGCCGAGTTCGAGGACTGATCTGACTGTATGTCAGGGTCCGACCCGTGACCTTCCCCAAGCCGATCAGCGATAATCCTCTCACCTCAACATAACAAATTAGCAGAACAGACAAGACAATATATGGCGAAAACAAAAATCAGCACACTTGCAAAAGAGCTTAACGTGGCACTGCCGACCGTTATCAGCTTCTTACGCGAAAAAGGCATCAGCATCGACGAGAACCCCAACACACGTGTCGGGGACGACGTCGCCGAAATGCTGGTGAGCAAATTCAAGCCCGACAAAGATCTCAAGCACAAGTCCGACGAGTTCTCGTCGGTGCGTATGAGCGCACGCGCCAAGTCGACCGCCAAAGAGCAGCCGGCCGAGCCCGAGCGTCCCTCAGTGCTGACCGCCGAAACAACATCATCAGTGCACAAACCACGCATTCTGGGTAAAATCGAACTCGACAGCAAGGGCAATCCCATAAAGAAAGCGCCCGAACAGCCCGCGCCCAAGGCACCCGAGGCTCCCAAGCCCGTAGAGAAGCCGGCTGAAAAGGCCGCCGAGCCCGTTGCAAAACCGGTCGAGGCGCCCAAACCCGTCGAGAAACCCGCCGAAATGCCCAAACCGGCCGAGAAACCCGCGCCAAAGGCACCCGAGGCACCCGAGACACCCAAACCGGCCGAGAAGCCGGTCGAGGAGCCCAAGCCCGTCGAGAAACCCGCCGCGGCACCCACTGCGCCCGAAAAGCCTGTGGCCGAGACAGCCGAAGCGCCCAAAGACGCCGAGCCCGAGGTATTCGCCCCGTCGGCACCGCGCCCGGCCGTGTCGCTGAACATCGTCGGCAAAATCGACCTTGACGCACTCAACCAGACCACACGTCCCAAAAAGAAATCGAAGGACGAGCGTCGCAAAGGCGGCGCAGCCGCACAAGGCCAGGCCGGAGCGCAAGGCCAGGGCGACCGCAAGAAACGCAAGCGCATCGCCGGCAAAGACAAGGTCGACATCGAGAAGGCCGGCCGTCAGGCCGATGACCGCGGCGGCCGTCAGGGCGGCGGAAGCCAGCAGGGCGGTCAGCAGGGCGGTGGCCGCGGCCGTCAGCAGGGCGGTGGCCAGCAGGGCCGTCCCCAGCGCCGTCCGGTCACCCCCGAGGTATCTGAAGAGGACGTATCAAAGCAGGTAAAAGAGACTCTCGCCCGCCTCACCGCCAAAGACAAGGGCCTCAAAAAAGGCGCCAAGTGGCGTAAAGAAAAACGCGAGACCGCGGCCGAGCGCCGCGCCGAGAGCGTCGCTGCCGAGATGGAGGGCTCAAAGGTGCTCAAACTCACAGAGTTTGTGACCGCCAACGACCTCGCCGTCATGATGAACGTGCCTATCAACCAGGTCATCGCCACCTGTATGAACCTCGGCGTGATGGTATCGATCAACCAGCGTCTCGACGCAGAGACAATAAATATCGTGGCCGACGAATTCGGCTACACCACCGAATATGTTTCGGCCGAGGTCGCCGACGCTATCCATCAGGACGAAGACTCTGAGGAAGATCTGGTGCCGCGTCCGCCGATCGTGACCGTCATGGGCCACGTCGACCACGGCAAGACATCGCTGCTCGACTACATCCGCAAGGCCAATGTGATCGCAGGCGAGGCCGGCGGCATCACACAGCACATCGGCTCGTACAGTGTCACGCTGCCCGACGGACGCCACATCACGTTCCTTGACACCCCCGGTCACGAGGCATTCACCGCCATGCGTGCCCGCGGCGCCAAGGTCACCGACCTCTGTATCATCATCGTCGCCGCCGACGACAACGTCATGCCGCAGACTGTCGAGGCCATCAACCATGCCGCTGCCGCAGGCGTGCCCATCGTATTTGCCATCAACAAGATCGACAAACCCCACGCCAACCCCGACAAGATCAAGGAAGAGCTCGCGGCCATGAACTATCTCGTCGAGGAATGGGGCGGCAAATACCAGTCGCAGGACATCTCGGCCAAGAAAGGCATAGGCGTCGAAGACCTCATGGAGAAAGTGCTCCTCGAGGCCGAGATGCTCGATCTCAAGGCCAACCCCAACCGCAATGCCACCGGCACGATCATCGAATCGACCCTCGACAAGGGCCGCGGCTACGTGGCCAACGTGCTGGTGCAGAACGGTACCCTGCGCGTAGGCGACATCGTGCTCGCCGGCAACCACTTCGGCAAGATCAAGGCGATGTTCAACGAACGCAACCAGCGCATCAAGGAGGCGGGCCCCGCCACTCCGGCGCTCATCCTCGGCCTCAACGGCGCGCCCCAGGCCGGCGACACGTTCAACGTCATGGAGACCGAGCAAGAGGCCCGCGAGATAGCATCTAAACGCGAGCAGCTGCAGCGCGAGCAGGGCCTGCGCACGCAAGTAGGCCTCACACTCGAGGAGATAGCCCGCCGACGCGCTATCGGCAACTTCCACGAGCTCAACGTCATCGTCAAGGGCGACGTCGACGGCTCGATCGAGGCGCTGTCAGACTCGCTCATCAAGCTCTCTACCGAAGAGATTCAGGTCAACGTCATCCACAAGGCCGTCGGCGAGATCTCGGAGAGCGATGTGACACTCGCATCGGCCGACGACCACACCATCATCGTCGGATTCCAGGTGCGCCCCTCTATCGCCGCCCGCCGTGCGGCCGAGAGCAAGGGCATACAGATACGCCTCTACTCGGTCATCTACCAGGCCATCGAAGAGGTCAAAGACGCCATGGCAGGCATGCTCGCCCCCGAGATCAAAGAAGAGATCACCGGCTCGGCCGAAGTGCTCGAGACCTACCGCATCAGCAAGGTCGGCACTATCGCCGGCGCAATCGTGCGCGAGGGCAAGATCAAACGCAGCAACCGCGTGCGCCTCATCCGCGACGGTATCGTGCGCTACACCGGCGAGCTCGGCTCGCTCAAGCGTTTCAAAGACGACGTGCGCGAGGTCACCTCAGGCTACGACTGCGGTCTCTCGATATCGGGCTACAACGACATCAAGGTCGGCGACATCATCGAGGGATTCGAGGAGGTCGAGGTTGCCCGCACATCACTCTGATGCGCATACATCTCAACATAGGCTCAAACCAGGGCGACCGCAAGGCCATCATAGGCCGGGCGGCCGCCCTGATTGCTCGTGCACTGGCCCCGTGTACCCTCTATCTCTCAGACTACGTAGAGAGCGAGCCCTGGGGCTATGACTCGCCTCACACATTTCTCAACCGCGGCATACTCGTAATCACTCGTCACACCATCGCCCCCGCCGATGTGCTCGACGCCACGCAGCACATCGAACAGCTGATCGGGGCGTCTACCCCACACCGCAATCCCGACGGCTCATACCGCGACCGTCTGATCGACATCGACATCATAGACATCGACCATATCACACTCGACACACCACGGCTCACGCTGCCACATCCGCGTGCCCATCTGCGCCCGTTTGTCACCGGGCCGATGCGACAACTCGACGACACACACCCTGTACAAGTAGTTTCTCATATTTAGTAAATTAAAAAGTAAGAAACAACAAAAATCAACCGCCTGATTCACAGCATAATAATTTAAATAGCACTTCAAAAAAAGTAAAGTTTTACCCCATTTGACACAAAAAAAGGGGCATTAATAATCAGACACTTACGCCTCTGTTAAAAATGTTAGTTTTTTTTTAACAAGACTTTATTTATCTTTGTAGCCCCAAATAATGCGAAGGATAAATACCTCGGGACCATTTTACAACATTTCCATATTTCCAAGCAAAGTCTTATTCACATTATTTTTGTCAGAAAATCATCTAAAAATCATACTTTATT
>JAUNGA010000037.1 GCA_030524765.1 Bacteroidales bacterium
TTTGATTTTCACCTATAAAGTTACGAAAAATCTGCCACTTGGCCAAATTTTTAAAGCATTTATTTCATTGAAAATCAGGGATAAAAGGTCCCCACACTTCTATTTTGATCCGGCTATAAAATAACACATCCACTGACATGATAACGAAATCTTAAATGAAAGAGCCGTGTTGACACTGACCGAATTTTATCGAAAAAAGGCGTGCGGTTTCAAATTTTATCTTATCTTTGCATTTACAATCGCGTCATATTGACGCAAAACTACCTTAAACCAACTTTAAGAAAAGCTCTTTAAACACTTAAATCAAAGATAACTACCAAGTTATGGCAGAAAAGACTGAAAAATTGTTTGACCAGTTTCCAGGCGTGACCTATCAGGAATGGCGCGATAAAGTCGTGGCCGACCTCAAAGGCGCCGATTTTGAGAAGAAACTGGTTTGGCGTACAAACGAAGGGTTTAACGTACAGCCCATCTATCGCGCTGAAGACATCGCCGAACTCAAGACGACCGACTCGTTGCCCGGCGAATTCCCTTATGTTCGTGGCACACGTGCCTCAAACGAATGGCTGACCCGTCAGGAAATCCTCGAGACCGAGACCGCCAAAGCCAATGCAGTGGCTCTCGACGTGCTCAACAAAGGCGTCAATTCGCTCGGTTTCTCTATTGACGATCCCTCCAAAGAGAATATCGCCGCTCTGCTCGACGGTATCGACCTCGCTAAAGTAGAAATCAACTTCAATTGCTGCCCACGCAAAGCTGTCGAACTCACCACCAATCTCGTAGCATATATTAAAGAAAAAGGTGCTGCCGATACTTTCCACGGTTCGATAGGTTATAATCCGCTCAAACCCGCTCTGCGTCACGGACGCTCGATAGACACAGCAGCCATCGTGGCCACGGCTAAAGAACTCATAGCCGCCGCTGCCGATGTCAAAGGCCTAAAGCTGCTTGCAGTCAACAGTTCGATGCTGTCTGATGCCGGAGCGTACATTTACCAGGAGCTCGGATATGCTCTCTCGTGGGGTACCGACTGGCTCACTCTGCTCACCGAAGCCGGTCTCAGCGTTGACGAAGTAGCCTCACGCGTGAAATTCAACATGGGCGTATCGTCAAACTACTTCATGGAGCTTGCCAAATTCCGTGCCGCCCGTATGCTTTGGGCCCAGATTGTCGAGCAGTACAAACCCGCCGATGCCGACAGCGCCAAGATGCACGTGCATGCAGTGACATCGCGTTTCAACCAGACCGTCTACGACGCACATGTTAACCTGTTGCGCAGTCAGACCGAAACCATGTCGGCAGCCCTGGCCGGTGTCGACTCAATCACCACCACACCGTTTGACACTCCCTACAAGACGCCCGACGACTTCTCTGAGCGCATAGCCCGCAACCAGCAGTTCCTGCTCAAAGAAGAAAGTCATCTTGACAAGGTTGTCGACCCTGCCGGCGGCAGCTATTATGTAGAGACTCTCACTGTCAGCATCGCAGCCGAGGCCTGGAAGCTCTTCCTTGCCACTCAAGCCGATGGCGGATTCTTCGCCATGACCTCCGATGGTAAAATCCAGGAGGCTGTCAACGCTTCAAACGCCAAACGCCACACCGACGTCGCACGCCGTAAAGAAATACTGTTGGGCACCAACCAGTATCCCAACATCAACGAGACCGCTGCCGACAAAGTCGCAGGCGACAGCTGCAAGTGCACATGCCACTGCGGCGAAGACGGTGCCGACGAGGCCAAGGGTCTCAAGGCCACCCGTGCTGCATCAGATTTCGAGGCCTTGCGCCTGGCCACCGAGTCTGCTACCAAGCGACCTAAAGTATTTATGCTCACCATCGGTAACCTGGCGATGCGTCTGGCCAGAGCACAGTTCTCGACCAACTTCTTTGGCTGCGCCGGTTATGAGATCATCGACAATCTCGGATTCAACACCGTTGAGGAAGGCATCGATGCCGCCTTGGCCAAAGAGGCCGACGTGGTGGTGCTCTGCTCGTCAGATGACGAATACGAGACCCTCGCTCCCGCCGCATACAAGTATCTCGCCGGCCGCGCCGAGTTTGTCGTAGCAGGTGCGCCCGCCTGCACCGAGCAGCTCAAGGCCGAGGGTATCAATGACTTTGTTCACGTTCGCTGCAACGTGCTCGACACCCTGCGCGACTTCAATGCACGTCTTCTCAAATAACCAACCGCACAGACAATTACTATGAGACCCGATTTCTCAACAATAGATATCACTAAAGACGCGTTCGGCGCAGCACACAATGCCCCGGCCGTCAATCCCGACGACAACTGGCTCACACCCGAGCTCATTCCCGTCAAACCCGTCTACACCAAAGACGATCTGCAGGGACTCGAACACCTCAACTACGTTTCGGGTATTCCCCCCTTCCTGCGTGGCCCGTACAGCGCCATGTATCCCCTGCGCCCCTGGACCATCCGTCAGTATGCAGGATTCTCGACAGCAGCCGAGTCAAACGCATTCTACCGCCGCAATCTGGCCGCCGGCCAGAAAGGTCTCTCGGTAGCGTTCGACCTCGCCACACACCGCGGTTACGATGCCGACCATCCCCGTGTGGTTGGTGACGTCGGCAAAGCCGGTGTGTCGATCTGCTCTATCGAAGACATGAAAGTGCTCTTCGACGGTATCCCCCTCAACAAGATGTCTGTATCAATGACCATGAACGGTGCCGTGCTGCCCGTACTGGCATTCTACATCAACGCCGGTCTCGAACAAGGTGCCAAACTCGAGGAGATGGCAGGTACTATTCAGAACGATATCCTCAAGGAGTTCATGGTACGTAACACCTACATCTACCCGCCCGAGTTTTCGATGCGTATCATTGCCGACATCTTTGAGTACACCTCACAGAACATGCCCAAATTCAACTCGATCTCGATCTCGGGTTACCACATGCAGGAGGCCGGTGCCACCTGCGACATCGAGCTCGCATACACATTGGCCGACGGTCTTGAATATCTTCGTGCCGGCGTCAACGCAGGCATGGATATCGACGCATTCGCACCCCGTCTGTCATTCTTCTGGGCTATCGGCATGAACTTCTTCATGGAGATCGCCAAGATGCGTGCCGCACGCATGCTCTGGGCCAAGATTGTCAAGCAGTTCAACCCCAAGAATCCCAAATCTCTCGCACTGCGCACCCACTCGCAGACATCAGGTTGGTCGCTCACCGAGCAAGACCCGTTCAACAACGTAGGCCGCACATGTATCGAGGCCATGGGCGCTGCTCTGGGCCACACCCAGTCGCTCCACACAAACGCTCTCGATGAGGCTATCGCCCTACCTACCGATTTCTCGGCACGTATCGCCCGCAATACTCAGATCTACATCCAAGAGGAGACCATGATCACCAAGCAGGTTGATCCCTGGGCCGGCTCATACTATGTCGAGGCTCTCACCAACGAGATCGCTCACCGCGCATGGGAACACATCCAGGAAATCGAGAAACTCGGCGGTATGGCCAAAGCTATCGAAACCGGTCTGCCCAAACTGCGCATCGAGGAAGCTGCCGCCCGCACTCAGGCTCGCATCGACTCGGGCCGTCAGACCATTGTCGGCATCAACAAATACCGTCTCAACCATGAGGATCCCATTGATATCCTCGAGATCGACAACACTCAGGTACGCACCGAGCAGATCGAGCGTCTCGAGGATCTGCGCGCCCACCGCGACGAGGCCAAAGTCAAAGAAGCTCTGGCTGCAATCACCGAATGCGTGCGCACAGGTGAGGGCAATCTGCTTGACCTTGCTGTCAAGGCGGCCGGTCTGCGTGCGTCGCTCGGAGAGATTTCAGATGCCTGCGAAGAGGTCGTAGGCCGTTACAAAGCAGTAATCAGAACAATTTCAGGCGTGTATTCAGCAGAAACCAAAAAAGATCCCGACTTCGTACGGGCACAGCAGATGTGCGAGGAATTCGCCAAGCGCGAAGGCCGTCAGCCCCGTATCATGATTGCCAAGATGGGCCAGGACGGCCACGACCGCGGTGCCAAAGTCGTCGCCACCGGCTATGCCGACTGTGGCTTTGACGTCGACATGGGTCCCCTGTTCCAGACTCCCGAAGAAGCTGCCCGTCAGGCCGTCGAGAACGACGTGCACGTGCTGGGCGTAAGCTCACTTGCTGCAGGTCACAAGACTCTTGTGCCTCAGGTAATCGAAGAGTTGCGAAAACTCGGCCGCGAAGACATCATGGTAATCGCCGGCGGTGTAATACCCGCTCAAGATTATGACTTCCTCTATAAGGCTGGTGTAGCCGCCATCTTCGGTCCCGGCACACGCATTCCCGAGGCAGCGATCAAGATGCTCGAAATCCTCAATCAGGAATAATCACCCCACCCTGTCACAATAACACTCCGGGCAGGCCGTCACATGACAGCCTGCCCGGAGTGTTATTGTGACTATACAGTAAAATTGATGAACAAACGAAAACCGATAACGTTTAATCTTTTGAAGACCTACCGAATATCGGTAAGAATAAACGAACTATAAATGCTTCGGTATTATGAAACCATATTTTAAAGAATTGATCAAGGAATCGACTCCTTCGCTGATTGTATTTATCAGTGCAGCCAGCCAGGATGCTGTTGAAGTAAAGTACCTTACAGAAGAACTCAAAGCAAAATACGCCGATAAAGCCAATATTCAGCGAGTAGACGTATCATTCAATCATAAGATAGCCGATGAATACCGCATCAGCGAGTATCCGACCTGGGTTCTATTCAAAGAAGGTGAGGAACTGATGCGTGAAAGCGGCCGCAAGACTGTGACCGAGCTATCAGAGCTTATAGATCGCGCCTTTTAAATGATTGGCGCACATCTAACATTAGGGGCCTGCAATGCAGGCCCCTAATGTTAGATGACATATAATAAACAATTCTAATTACCATGATTATTGTCACCCCAGCGTGATTGCTGACGCGACAGCATCGTAGCTTCTGCAGGATTATCGCATGGACGCCAGAAACGTATTCCCTGCAGCTTGTCAGGCATGAATTGCTGTCGCACAAAGTTACTCGGATAATCATGAGCATATTTGTAGCCTACACCATAGCCAAGTTTTTTCATAAGCGATGTAGGAGCATTGCGCAAATGTAATGGCACGGGCAGATTACCGCTGCGTTCCACCTCGGCCAAAGCATCATTGATCGACATATAGGCCGAATTGCTCTTGGCACTGGTGGCAAGGTAGACGGTGCACTCAGCAAGCGGAATACGTCCCTCAGGCATACCGATCTTTTGCAGGGCATCAAATGTAGCATTGGCGAGCAACAATGCATTCGGATTGGCAAGACCGATATCTTCGGCAGCAACTATGACAAGCCGACGAGCGATAAACTCGGGATCCTCACCGCCGGCTATCATACGGGCAAGCCAGTAAACGGCGGCATCCGGATCAGAACCACGGATACTTTTAATAAAGGCCGATATAATGTCGTAATGCATCTCGCCCCCTTTGTCATAGGCCTGAGGGTTGTTTTGCAGACGTTCGGTTACCGTCTTGTCGTCGATGACAATAGTCTCGCCTGCGGCCGCCGACTGCTCGAGCAGGTCAAGAATATTCAATAACTTGCGGGCATCTCCCCCCGAATAGCGAAAAAGCGCTGTTGTCTCGACCACATCGACCTTTCGTGTAGACAGCACAGAATCGAGCGTGAGGGCACGGTCGAGCAATGTCTGCAAATCGGCTTCCTCAAGTGGACGTAAGGTATAGACCTGCGCACGCGACAGCAACGGGCGGATGACCTCGAACGACGGGTTCTCGGTCGTAGCCCCTATCAAGGTGATCGTGCCGTCCTCTACAGCTCCGAGCAGACTGTCTTGCTGACTCTTTGAGAATCGGTGGATCTCATCAATAAACAAGATCGGTCTGCCGGCCGAAAACATACTCTGAGCCTCACGCCGGCATTGTTCGATAACCTCACGCACCTCCTTGACACCCGACGACACAGCCGACAGTGTG
The DNA here is from genome assembly GCA_030524765.1 of Bacteroidales bacterium. Lineage (GTDB taxonomy): Bacteria > Bacteroidota > Bacteroidia > Bacteroidales > Muribaculaceae > CAG-873. Next base: position 5,974 of record JAUNGA010000037.1, read on the forward strand.
TGGAACTCGCTCTTTGTGGTCTTGGCAATGATGCGGGCCAGCGTAGTCTTGCCCACACCCGGAGGGCCCCATAATATAAAGGAGGCGACGTTGCCGCTGTCGATCATGCGGCGCAAGATGCTGCCCTGACCCACCAGATGTTTCTGGCCGACATAGTCATCGAGGGTCTGTGGACGGAGTCGTTCGGCAAGTGGTTGTAGCATTTGCAGGTAAATTTAAGCGCGTGTTAAAAACATAATTCACAATCCGCGAGCGAACCCTCGAATTGTGAATTATGTCGTATGATTTGAGTCGTCAGATCTGAGTCTTACTGACCGATCTTCTCATTGACAGCCTTGAGGGCTTCAGAGGCTGCAGCAGCTTTATCCTTATCAGGCTCTACATCGGTGTAGAATTTTACAGAGAAGAGATAAGCCTCTTTATAGAGCTGCAGGTTGTTGTTGGGATTGGCGGGATCAGCATTGGCCGGATCCTGATCAAGCATCGCGATCATTTCGTTATAGGTAGCGATAGACTCGGCATTGGGATTCGAGTTATTGGCTGCAACTTGCAGACGGGCCTTACGCTGCAGCAGCAGGGGATTAGGCTGAGCGTTTGCGATAGCCTTGTCTACAAACTCAAGGCCTTTCTTGGCTGCGTCGGCGCGGAGCTGCTGGTTGTCACCGGCGGTAGCGGCTACATTAAGGTAACGGCCCGAAGCAGAGAAGTAATCATTTACGCTGGGTTTCTCGAGTGTAGCGAGATACTTGGCATATGTATCGGCTGCTTTGGCGTAATCTTTGTTGGCTGTGTAAACAGAGCTGAGTTCTTTGAGCATATTGCCGTCCTCAGGAAAACGCTCGACACCGGCCTCCATCTGTACGACTGCGAGAGAGTCGCGGCCAAGCTGTTTGAGGCTATTGGCATAGACAAGGTAGTCGTTGGGAGTAAAACGGCCGTTGGGGTTGTTCTTGAAGAAGTTTTCGGCATTCGCGGCAGCCTCTGCATACTGGCCCAGCTGATCCTGGTTGAGATAGCGCAGACGCTGCATCAGGAAGCTGTTGGGATTCTGGGCAAGCACCTCATTGGCTACCTGAAGGCTCTCGGGATATTTTTCGCCGTAATAAAGAAGCACCGAATAACGCTCTTTATCTTCAGGGAAATGATTGGGATTCTTGATGTATGTACCATATTGCTCGGCTGCCTTGTTCCAGAAGTTGGCCTCATAATAATTCTCAGCAAGCTCACGCTGACCAAGAGCCGAGTTGGGAGCTACATGCAGGAACTCCTCGAGTTTCTGAATCGAATACTGAGGATTTACAGGGAAATAAGCGCGGGCATATTTCACATAACCCTCGGGATTGTTGTTATCATAGCCGATAGCCATCTCATACTTGCCTGCAGCAGCACCGTAATCCTTTGCATCGAAGAGCATGTCACCCTCGAGAATGTAGATAGAGGGTTCGGCGTGCTTAGAATCCTTGTGTGCTTTTTCGAGATACTTGTTAATCTCTTTAGCATACTTCACGGGATCGGCGTTGTAGTAGGCGCGTGCGATGTCGACGAGAATCTCGTAGTTTTTCTTACCGAGGCTCTGTGCCTTCTTGAAATTGTCTGCGGCAGTGCTTGTCTGACCGTTGAGCAGATCAAGAGCACCGAGACCGACGTAGTTGTACGCGCACTCCGGATTGGCAGCTATACCTTTGTCAAAGCACTGTTTGGCAGCAGCCTTGTCGCCCTGGGCGAGATTGGTCTGACCGAGATAGTAATTGGCCAGTGCCTTGTCTGTGCCGGCGTCAGCCATAGTCTTTGAGAGAATTACCTTGGCATTGTCATACTGACCGGCCTTGTAATACTCGATACCGTCCTTGTAGCCCTGGCTTTGTGCCGATGCGAGAAGCGAGCCGGCAAGGAGCAGAGAAAAGAAAAGTTTGATCTTCATGTAGAAATTGTATTGAGATTTTAAATTACTTTTTCCGAATAATTATGGATGTATATGCTCAGTCGAGCTGTACGACCTGGATACGGGTTGTTCTGGCAGGCAATATACCCGTTTTCATGATTATTTTCTGGCCGATGTCGCCTGTGACAAAGGCATAAAAACCACCGGCAAGACTACCCGACGCACCAGTCGTGATCATATAAATCTGACGGAAGAGCGGATAGGTGCCATTGAAAATATTCTCCTGATACGGCTTATAAGCCCGTGCCTCACCTTCGCGATATATGCTCAGGACCTTGACGTCGTCGACCAAAGTAGCACCCTCGACAGGTTCCTCGTTGAGGACCGATTTTGCAAGGTCTTCCTTAGACATATCGGCCGATGACATATCGCTAGTGATCCAGCTCACGCCGAGCACGCCGATAGCATTCTTATTCTCCTTTACAGCCTTGAATACCGCAGGTATCGAACCCTGAGCATAGACATTCGGGCCGAGTTCACCGCCGTTGAGCAGTGAATCGCGCATATAAGTCACAAGTGACGAAGCCTTATCGTCAAAAATCACAGAGATCTCACCGAGATCACAAGGCCAGATGTCATTCCAGTTGCGGCTGCTGCCCGAGAGTATCTCAGATACTTCTTTGATGGTCAGTTTGCCTACCGGGTTGTCAGGATTGACGATAAGTGCCACAGCGTCGACTGCAATCTTGGTTGAACGCACAGTGCGACGTTTTGACTTAAGTATCTCACGCTCTTTGGCAGTCACATCACGGCTAACGACTATAGTCTTGGTATTAAGGCTCATGAGCGAGTCGAAAGCTTCGGCCTGAGTTGCATAGCGGGCAAGAATATGCGCATCAGGATACTGATATTCAAAAACATCGATTTCCTGAGCCATTATATTCTCAAAGGTGTTGTCACACACCAGCGTCGTGGTACCGGTAGTATGCGAATTGGCCTTTTTCTCATATTTCATACAACCCGTCAGGCCGGACATCACAATGATACCGGCCGCGAGGGTTAGAAGTCTGAAGTAACGTTTCATTCGTCTGTATCTTTACGTGTGAAGTCTTTGTACTGACGCCATGCGCGGAAGAAACCGTAGACGATCAGCATTATACCGACGATCCAGCGTGTCCAGGCCCAGTCAGTCTGCCAGTCAAAGAAGTTGATCAGCAGCAACACGCCCATGCCGACATAGACGATGACCATAAATATGCCGAATGTGATACCGAGCACAGTCTTGGTCGAGGGAAGTCGATTTGTATTTCGTCCGGTAAAGCCGGGACGGTCAGTGTCGTTTGAATTGCTCATAATTAAAGTTTTATATAGTTGATAAACCATCGGGGACATTGAGAGACGCTCTCATTGAGTCCTTTATTGTTTTAACACATGACGTTAAAATAAGTTCAGAGTGCCCGTCGGCTTATCTGTCGGCTTGTAAAGTTATATAATAATTGGCAATATGAGCTCGAAAGTTTTCAAAAAAATTATTAAAATCAGGCAAGGACGGCAAAACTTCCTGCAATCTGTCGTGCACCTCTGAGATAGTCTGCCACAGCCATGCGTTTTTTACCGGCCGGTTGCATCTCGAGTATCTCGATCTGTCCATCGCCCGTCGAGACAGTCATTTGGTTTCCGTCAATCCTGATTTGCCCCGGACGACCTTCGGCAGAGCTGCCCGTAACAGCAGTCCTGTAGATCTTGACCTGTTCTTCGCCGTCGGGTGTTACAAAACGTGCCCGCGCGGCAGGATAAGGCGAAAGGCCTCGCACAAGATTATGTATCTCGACAGCGCTGTTATCCCAATGTATCTCCATGTCTTCGGCAAAAATCTTGGGAGCCGGGGTCGGTTCGACCTCGCCTATCAGTGCATCCTGAGGTAAAGGTTTCAGGTCTCCCGCTATAATATGTTCTACAGTGTCGATCGTAAGGTCGGCGCCAAGGGACATAAGACGGTCGTGCACGTCACCGACATTGTCTTCAGGTCTGATTTCTATACGTTCCTGACGCAGAATGTCTCCAGTATCAATCTCATGTTTTAGCATAAAGGTGGTGACACCGGTCTCAGTGTCACCATTCATGACAGCACGGTTGATCGGTGCGGCACCACGGTACCGTGGCAACAGCGAGGCATGCAGATTGAACGTGCCCAGACGTGGCATCGACCATACTATCTCGGGCAGCATACGGAATGCTATAACGATAAACAGATCGGCTTCAAGCGAGCGCAGTTCGTCGACAAAATGCTGATCCTTGAGCTTTACTGGCTGCATCAGATGCAATCCATTAGCCAAAGCATACTGTTTTACGGGAGATTGTAGCAGTTTATGGCCACGGCCGGCCGGTTTGTCCGGCATAGTGACTACGCCTACCACATTATATCCGCCCTCGACAAGGCGATTCAGGCTTTCGACGGCAAAATCGGGCGTACCGAGAAAAACGATTTTAAGATCTTGTTTGGTCATTTTCTTTATCATTAACAGAATCGGCAAGCTCTGTCCAGACACGCTGATCGGGTACGGGTGCCGTAACACTGATATGTTTTCCCGACACCGGATGCACAAACTCGATCGAACGAGCCAGCAACGAAATACTGCCGTCGGGGTTAGACCGCTTGTCGCCATATTTTAGATCGCCGCGTATCGGGCAACCTATGGCGCTCAGCTGCACACGTATCTGATGTTTGCGTCCGGTAAGCAGGCGCACCTCGACCAGATTGAACCGTTCGCCGCGGGCCAACAGCCTATATGAGAGCCGAGCCTCTTTGGCTCCGTCCTTTGGAGTGAGCGAGGCATATGATTTATTGTTGCGCTCGACAGTGGTGATATAATGGGTGAGCAATGCATCGGCAGGATCGGGCACATTGCGTGTCAGCGCCCAATAAGTCTTGTGTATCTCGCCTTTGCGCAACATATCGTTAAGACGGGCGAGAGCTTTAGATGTCTTGGCAAATATCACCACACCACCCACCGGTCGGTCGAGACGGTGCACAACACCGAGGAATACGTTACCCGGTTTGGCATCGCGTTGCTTGATAAAGGTCTTGAGCGACTCGACCATCGGCTCGTCGCCAGTCTTGTCGCCCTGCACTATCTCGCCGGGATGTTTGTTGACAATCATGATGTGATTGTCCTCGTAGAGTATATTGTCGCTCGTCATTTCACTTTGATATATCAACACACAATGCGCCTTATGAGAGGCGCATTGTGTGTATTATGTTGGTTGTCAGAGACAAGATGCGGGATCAGATACCAAGATCTTTCTTAATGGCATCGATCTTGACCTGAGCATCTCGGTTGCAGCGGTCATAATCGGCTTTGTCGGCCATTTTGTCGTGAACCTCGATATAGAACTTGATCTTGGGTTCGGTGCCTGAAGGACGAACCGAAACCTTCGAACCGTCGGCAGTGAAGAACTGCAGCACATTGCTGGTGGTGGGGAAGTCCATCTTCTCGACCTTGCCAGAGGTGAGATCGGTGACATTGAGATCGGCATAGTCTTTGATGGTTACTACCGGACTGCCGCCGAGAGTCTTGGGGGGATTAGCGCGGAAATCGACCATCATTTGGGCAATCTCCTGTGCACCGGTGCGACCGGTACGTACCACCGAGATTCCCTGCTCGTGCGAGTAGCCGTTCTGCAGGTATATGTCCTGAAGCATCTCGTTGAAGTCCATGCCGCGGTCTTTGGCCCATGCACAGATCTCAGCCATCAGCGAAATTGCCGATACCGAGTCTTTATCACGGCAGAAATCCTCGGCCAGGAAACCGTAGCTCTCCTCACCGCCGCCAAGATAACGCATTGTACCCTCGTTCTCACGGATCACAGAAGCGATCCACTTGAAACCGGTATAGCAGTCATACATCTTGATATTGTTGTTGTCGGCGATGGCCTTGATGGTCTCGGTGGTCACGATAGTCTTAACGACATACTCGTTGCCCTTGAGCAGACCGAGCTCACGGTTGCGCAACATGATATAGTTGAGCAATATCATCACGATCTGGTTGCCGTTGATGAGCTGATACTCACCCTTGCTGTCGCGGATCACACAACCGATGCGGTCAGCATCAGGGTCAGAAGCGACAACGAGATCGGCATTGACCTCTTTGGCCTTGGCGATAGCCATGGCCATGGCCGGCGGATTCTCGGGATTAGGCGAGTCCACAGTGGGAAAATCACCCGAAGTGATATCCTGCTCGGGTACATGGATAATATTGGTGAAACCGTAGTTGTGCAGCGATTCGGGCACGAGTTTCACACCTGTGCCGTGGATAGGCGTGTAGACTATCTTGAGATCGGCATGGCGCTTGATGACTTCGGGGTCGAGAGAGAGAGTCTTGATTGCGGCAAGGAACGCGTCATCAATCTCTTTACCGATAATCTGGATTTTAGATTCATCACCGGTAAATTTCACCTCAGACACATCTTTGATACGGTTCACATTGTCAATGATGTTTACGTCATGGGGAGCGATAATCTGGGCGCCGTCGCTCCAGTATGCCTTATAGCCGTTATACTCTTTGGGATTGTGCGAGGCGGTGATGTTGACACCGGCCTGGGCACCGAGATGACGGATTGCGAATGACAGTTCGGGAGTCGGACGGAAGCTGTCAAAAAGATAAACCTTTATACCGTTGGCCGAGAAAATGTCAGCAACGGTCTCGGCAAATTTACGAGAGTTGTTGCGCACGTCATGTCCGACCACTACACTGATCTCGGGCAGGTCTTTGAAAGCCTCCTTGAGATAGTTGGCAAAGCCTTGCGTGGCCGAGCCGACTGTATATATATTCATGCGATTGGTGCCTGCGCCCATGATACCGCGCAGACCGCCTGTACCGAATTCGAGGTCTTTGTAGAACGACTCGATGAGATCGGTCTTGTCGTCGGCATCAAGCATGGCCTTGACGGCAGCGCGTGTTTCGGCGTCATAGCTTTCAGACAGCCATTTTTCTGCCTTGGCAGTTACTTGTTTGATGAGTTCATTTTGTGTTTCCATATCAGTTATGGGTGTGCTATATTAGTTTTTACGCAAAGTTAATGCTTTTCACGGCAATTTCCAAATGTAATCTTTCAATTATAATTACATTTTTCATCGACAAAAGTTGCGGTAACCAGCAGTTATTTGCCACAAAGCCGTCCGAGCATGTATGTGAGCGATGCCGTGCCGTCGAGTGTAGGCTCGTTGGTCGAGTAATCGCCATAGTCGTCGTGATAAACAGCATCACCATGAAACGGAGCCATCATATCGTCGCCACGCAGACGCAACCCCAACAGACTGTCGTAGATCGAGCGATATACAGGTCCGTCGACCAGGCCTCCCACAAGATAATCGCGTCCGGGACGACGTCCGACCGAGATATCGGTCATAGCCGAGTGTGGCTGAACAGGCGATGCTATGCAGCTATCGCGAGGCATCATTATCATGGTCTGCCCCCATGGATTGACTCCGAAAAGCCAGTCGCGGGCAGCTGTCTCAAGTTCGAGATATGAATTGTCGCCTGTGATGTCACGATAAAGCATGGCATGTGTGACAAGTGCGACGACAAGATTGTTTGAGCACCAGATAAACGGTACTCCCTGCATAAACACATTGCCATCGGCACGGTCAGCCACCCGGCAAAGCCCGCTGCGCAGATTACGCACAAACTCGCGGCCTGTACGTCCTCCCGTGCGGGCAAGCGCCACATGTCCGAGATTGACAAACGGATACCACTGATAATATCGTGCCGAGTCAGCGCCCATCCATGGTGTGACAGGTTCAATGCGTCCGTAGCCTATCGCATCGTCGAGATACCGGTCATCACCGGTCGCGGCATATCGTGTCATGGCAGCCAGCTCAATATCGTCTGACCAATTGTCTTCTTCGTAAAAATAAGGCGAGACGACCGGAATTGTCTGACATACGCCGGGATGCTCGACAGCCACATCATAGGCCGTCGCTGACCGTCGGCCAAGATCAGCGGCAAAATCATTGTCATACTGGGCAAAAATTTCGGCTCCGAGACCAAACGACGAGGCAAATTTGCCTACCGACGAGGCCAGACCGGTGCTGCGATTACGGTATATACCATGTCCGGCAGGATAAGGAAGACACGGATAGACCGGACGCGCCCCACCCTTACCAAAGCCGTAATCGACTGAATCGGCAGCCGGTAATCCCGCATATCTGTGATCGCGATCATCTGCGATCTGATTGAGAAACAACGAATCAGTCGGATTCATGCGACACATCCATTCAAGCCCCCATCTTGCCTCATCGAGGATATCCGGCACCCCGTTTGAGCCGAGATGACCGTCGGCACCGAAACTGTCGGCCCACACAGATGGATTCTCGCGATAGGCAAACATCAGCTGATATACGGCAGTGGCCGATGTCGTGATGTATTGCAGATAGTCTGAGGCATCGTGCCAGCCGCCTGTCACATCGATATGCTGTCCGTCGCAGTCGCCAGAAAGCGCCATCACGCCGTCGTGCATGTGACAGTTGTCTCGATGCACGGGATTGTAGCCACATCGTTGCTGACGCAGATAGACGAGGGGTAGCTCATTTAAACCGAGACGGCTGTATGCGTCATCGCCAATATACAATCTCGTAACCTCGGCAACGTGCCCGTCGACAGATGCCGAGAGCACATACTCGCCGGGATTCCTCACACTCGAAAAATAGATCCTGGCCGAGTAGGCAAACGGACTCCACGGCTCTTTTATCACTACAGAATCGACGTCCATCACACCTTCTGACGGCGATGACAACGCGAATGTCATGCGCGCAGGATCGGTATTACCGACGTAAACAGCAGCCTTGATGTCATCCTTGAGATAACCTATATGATTGACACGAAGAGTCTGTGCGCCGGCTGTCAGACAAGATACAAATACAAGAAGATCGACAATTCTTCTCATATAAGAAATGCCATCAGAGCAGCAAAGGGCGCAACAGCCAATAACGAGTCAATGCGGTCGAGAATACCGCCGTGACCGGGGATTATATTGCCCGAGTCCTTGACACCGAGATTGCGTTTGATAAGTGATTCAAACAGATCACCAAACGTGCCGAAGACACTGACAACGGCAGCATAGACGATCCATACGGCGATTTTTCCGGTCGGCAGACCGAGCACAAAAGGTGTCGCGGCACCTGCTGCGAGAGTCAGAATGAAACCGCCCCAGAATCCTTCCCATGTCTTTTTGGGTGAGAGTCGCTCACACAGTTTGTGACGACCGAAAGTGCGTCCACTCAGATAAGCGCCGGTGTCGTTGATCCAAATAAATATGAATGTAGCCAGAACTATCTCCTTGCCTGACATCAGGTAAGCTGAATATAGCAATGCAAGCGACCAGGCGACATAAATCATCGTCAGCATCGAGTAGAGCATCACACGTGCAGGATCTGAACTGCGATCGATAACAGCAATCACAATCCTGACAGGCAGATAGACTGCAGCCACCATCAATAAGGATGTAAAATTATCATATGCTATGCCGATACCATAGATTCCGAGCAACAGACACACGGCCATCACAAGGTCGCATGCACGTGCCGCGACGCCCATGCGTACACGCGTTGACAACAGACGCTGCAGTTCGGCCATGCCGAGCATGGTGAATACAGCTACAAGCACAAGAAACCAGTCACGTCCGCCTAATATGCATCCGACAATAACAGCGATATACACCACGCCGGACAAGGCACGCACGAGCATATTGTTCATATCGAAAAGAGTGTTATAATATTATACCATTCTGTGGCCTGACGACGAGGCCTTGAATTCATCATCAAGAGACGCGTGCTCCTCGAGACGTGCCTTGACAGACGTATCGTCAAGTTTCATACGCACTTTTACCTGATCGAAACCCTGACCGTAGACACCGTTTACATTTGCCTGGGTTATAAAAGCGTCTCTGTCTATCGACTTGATGATGCGAAAGATAGTCACTGACTCGATCTTGCGTGCCATCACCAACAGTACTTTAACCTCCTGCTTGCTGTACCAACCCATACCATTGAGCACCGTACAACCGCGTTTGGCCTCGTTGTTGATGGCATTGGCAATTTCCTGCCATTTACGCGAGAAGATGATAAACTGTGTGGCCTGACGGTTGGTATTGATCATCAGATCGGCCATATACGAGCACATAAAAAGCACTATGAAACCATAGACAACCGTATCGATCTTGTGAAAGATGAAATATGACGATGAAATGATGCACATATCGACATAAATCATGGTACGTCCTATTGTCACATTAGAGTGCTTGGCTACCATCGCGGCGACAATATCTGTGCCTCCAGTGCTGCCGTTATGCACGAATGCCATGCCTATACCTATGCCGGCGCATATGCCTCCGATCACACAACTAAGGAACGGCTCAAGGTGAAAAATATCACCGCAGAGGGGTATGAATATACCCATCATTACCGAAATCATCGTCGCGCCGAAAATAGTGCCGAATACAAACTGCTTGCCCACGACCTTATAGGCGATGGCAAGCAACAGCAGGTTGAATGCATAGTTGCCGACGGCAATTGGCAGACCCGTGGTAAAGTACAAGATGGTACTCAGACCGGCAAGACCGCCGATTACAACGTCGTGTGGCAATATAAACGACGAGAATCCAAAGGCATAGATGGCTACGCCTAAAGTTATGAAAAAATAGTCTTTGGTTGAACGCCATATAGCGCCCGGTTTGATCTGCACCATCGTATAGATAAGGGTTAAAAACGATGCAAAGTTAACTGAATTTTTGAAATATTCAGCCGGGATGGAGTCAAAATGTTATGACACGGTTTAGAATTCTACCGAAAGACGCACGTTGAGCTGGCGACGAGTCAGATAATTGGGCACGGCATACTGTATATCATTGACATCGGTAACCCAATAGTAGCCGCTGACATTCGAAATATCAAAAAGGTTGAAGACGTCGACGCCAAGCCATACACTCTTGAACTTGCTCAGGAATCCTGACATGCGGTGGTCTTCGGGAGTCACCAGGCCGTATGACAGGCCCAGGTCGACACGCTTGTAGGCAGGGGCCCGGAAGTATCCCTCGTCACGGCTGCGCCGCGGAGCTATAGTGGGCAGGCCGTCAGACAGGATGCCACGCAGACTGAATTTGAGTCTGGGAAATTTAGGAAAATAATCTGTGAAAAAGAGTGCGAACGAGTAGCGCCGGTCTGTCGGCCGTGGCACCTTCACACCATTAAGCGTTTCTTGCGTCTTCATCAGAGAGAAACTGATCCACGAATCTGAACCGGGCACAAACTGTCCGAAGAGTTTGAAGTCGATACCGGTGGCAAAACCGCTTGTGAGATTCTGCCCGGCGTAGCTTATCTTGAGATTGTCGACCTCATAGGGGATCAGGTCAGAGAGAGCCTTGTAATAGGCCTCGGTCGTAAACTTGAACGGACGGTTGAATCCACGGAACGTGAAATCGGCACCTGCGATAAACTGCAGCGATCGCTGAGATTTGATGTCATCGTTGAGGGCAATGATATTGTTGCCGTCTGCATCCTGCACCATCATTCGATATTCCTTATAAAACGGCGACTGGTAGTACAGACCGGTTGCAAAACGGAACGACCATCTCGGAGCCTTGTCAGGGATAAATGCCGCAGTGATACGCGGGCTGACGAGGAATTCCTTGTTATAGCTCCAGTAGCTGAGACGTATGCCGCCATTGATGCTCAGATAGCCGGCAGATGTCTGCAGACGGTACTGATCCTGTACATAAGCGGCAAAACGCGTCGACGACACATCGTGTCGCGAGTCGAGATTATAAATTACTTTGAGAGCGTCAGGATCAAAAGGCAGCGAATAGCCGGCTGAGTCACGCAATTCCCATTCACGCGAGCGGTCGTGTATGCGCTCGGCATTGAGCTGAATGCCATAAGTGAGATTGTGCTTGGCTATGCCGTTAGAGCCTCTGAGGCCAATCGACAGCACCGAGGCACGCAGACGGTTTCGGGCATGTTCGTGATAACGGCCCACACCCAGCTCACCGCCGATCGAGCCGCTGTTTTCCTCTCCTGATGTACCGGCCTGGTCAAGCCAATATTCGCCCGATATGTCGTAAGCCACAAGTTCGTTGGTCAGAAAACCTGATGCAAGCAGCGAGTATTCGGCCTTTTTTGATGGCTTGTAGGCGAGATTCAAAGCACCGAACCATGTCTCAAACCGATCTTTCTCCTGACCGTCGAAATAGACTTTAAACTGCTTTGCATCTGTCGAGGTACCGAATGTCGTAGTGCGTGTAGCAGGTACAAATTTATAGTTGTTGATCGCAATATTACCAAGAAAGGTCGCTGACAGCTTATCGCTGAATTTATAGGTCATGTTGGTCTGCCAGTCAAAGAAACGCGGGTCATACTCACCCTTGTCTTCCATAGAACTGAGCAGCGATGCGTTGCTCTTGTAGCGCACACCATGCAGTTGTGTAAACCGGCGCGACGACGATCCTATCGTGAGGCTGCCGCCCATCAGGCTGAGCGATGCCGCCCCCTCAAACGACTCGGGCTGGCGATAGCTTATGTCGAGCACACTCGACATCTTGTCGCCATACTGAGCAGTGAAGCCGCCTGTCGAGAAACCGATAGCACCTACCATATCAGGATTGATCACACTCAATCCTTCTTGCTGGCCCGATGTGACAAGCTGCGGACGATATACCTCGACACCATTGATATACACAAGGTTCTCATCATAAGAGCCGCCGCGCACATTATACTGGCTCGACATCTCATTACCCGAAGATACGCCGGCCATGGTCGAAATGAGCGATTCGACCGAACCACCGGTGGCATCAGGCGCCGTGCGATAGCTGCCCGGATCGATTTTCTGTATTGTTGTGGTCTGTTTCTGAAAGTCTGTTACCTCGACCCCTTGCAGCAGATATGATTTAGGCTCGAGTTTTACATTGAGCGTCACATCTGCGGCCGGATTAACCAGACGTCGCTTTGAGTCCTCATAGCCTATACACGAAAATACGACACGTATGGTATCGGCATCCGGTGCCGATATGGTGTAACGGCCGTCAAGACCGGTCGTGGCACCGATTGCAGTGCCGTCGATGCGCACCGACGCAAACTCGAGAGGCTCGTTGTTCTCGTCGGTCACAAGGCCCGTGATCTTTACGGCGGCCGAGGCCGCAAACGCTGTAAGCGAAATTAATACAGAAACAAGAAATATGGTGATCGGTCGAAATTTCATCAGATGTTTTGCAGTTTATATGCAGTTATTCGCATTATAAACGCAGATTGGAGCTGATTATTGCATCAAAGCTGTTTGCGGCGGAAGATGAAATTGCGGCCAAGATATTTCTCACGCACGGTAGGATTGGCGGCAAGCTCCTCGGAAGTACCCTGGAAAAGTATTCGGCCCTCGAACAGCAGATAGGCACGGTCGGTGATCGACAGAATCTCAGGCGCATTGTGGTCGGTAATGAGGATGCCGATGTTTTTCTCCTTGAGACGGTAGACTATCGACTGTATATCCTCGACGGCTATCGGGTCGACACCGGCAAAGGGTTCGTCGAGCATGATGAATTTTGGGTCTATGGCCAGACAGCGTGCAATCTCGGTGCGTCGGCGCTCACCACCCGACAGGTTCTCACCAAGATTTTTGCGTACCTTCTCGAGACGGAACTCGGCGATAAGACTCTCGAGTTTGTCGCGCTGATACTCTTTCGGACGGCCTGTCAGCTGCAATACCGACCGAATATTATCCTCGACAGTCATCTTGCGAAATACCGATGCGTCCTGTGCCAGATAGCCAATACCATTCTGGGCACGCTTATATACCGGAAATTTTGTGATCTCGAGATCGTTAAGGAAAATGCGGCCCTCGTTGGGTGTGATCAGGCCGACTGTCATATAGAAAGTCGTGGTCTTTCCGGCACCGTTCGGGCCGAGCAGCCCCACGATCTCGCCCTGAGTCACGTCTATCGACACATGATTGGCAACGGTGCGCTTGCCATATCTCTTGACAAGGTTGTCGGTGCGTAATACCATGCGTTTTGTCGTGCAATCGGGCCGGTCGTTTTCCGGAGCCTCGGTATCTGCCGGTTCTTCGGTCTCTTTCGTCTCATTTATGTCAAGACGGTCAGGGGCAGAGAGATCAAGCAGATTGGGAGCATCGGTCTGTTCGTCACGGCGGTTTCGGTCAAGTCTGAAAGGTATTGCCATGCTGTCAACAATTTGATTTGGAGCGATCGAGACGGCTCTGTATATAATCGGTCAGCAGATTGATAGCCACAGTATTGCTACCGCCTTGAGGCACAATGAGGTCGGCAAAACGTTTTGACGGCTCGATATATTGGCAATGCATGGGTTTGAGCACATCCTGATAGCGGTCGATGACCATTTGAGGTGTGCGTCCGCGCTCAATACAGTCGCGGGCGATTACACGTATCAGACGGTCGTCGGCATCGGCATCGACAAAGACCTTGACATCCATCATATCGCGCAGCACAGGGTCGGTGAGCACCAATATACCCTCGACCAGCACTACATCGGAAGGCGTGATCTCGACTGTCTCTGCCTGTCGGGTGCAAGTGAGATATGAGTAGGTGGGCATCTGTATGGTCTCGCCGCGGCGCAGAGCCTCGAGATGTTGCACCAGGAGAGTCCACTCAATTGCGTTGGGCTCGTCAAAATTAATCTTACTGCGCTCGGCCACAGGCACATGGCTCGAATCCTTGTAATACGAATCCTGGGGAATTACAGCTACCTCGCCGGCCGGAAAGCTGTTGAGTATCTTGTTGACCACAGTGGTCTTGCCCGAGCCGGTACCGCCGGCGATGCCTATGATTATCATGATATGACAGTATTGACAGTTGTTGAATTTTCTGCGAAGTTACAAAAATTTGTCGAGTCGGTGGCCCATTGACATTAAATTTTGTTATCTTTGCAGTGAGTCTGAGAAAAAATATGAAGAAGACTTTGCAAAATATTATCGCCATGTACCGTGAAGGATTCCGCTCGATGACAGTCGGGCGTAGCCTGTGGACCATCATCATCATCAAGGTGATAATACTTTTCGCCGTGATAAAGCTATTCTTCATGCCCGACAAGCTTGCCACCGAATATGACAACGACAGCGACCGCGCACGTGCGGTGCGCACCGCATTGTCGCAGCCTGCCTTAGATTCGACAGACGACGAACCAACTATTAATTAACATCTTAACAACCTTTATTCTGATTATGAACGACATTTTAAGCGTGGTCGACTGGTCGAGGGCTCAGTTTGCGCTCACAGCCATGTATCACTGGCTGTTCGTGCCTCTCACGATCGGTCTGTCGATAATCGTGGCTGTGATGGAGAGCATCTATGTGCGCACCGGCGACGTACGTTGGCGTGGCATCACCAAATTTTGGATGACTCTCTTCGGCATCAACTTTGCCTGCGGCGTGGCTACGGGCATTATCCTCGAGTTTGAATTTGGTACCAACTGGTCAAACTACAGTTGGTTTGTCGGTGATATCTTCGGTGCACCTTTAGCTATCGAGGGTATTCTCGCATTCTTTATGGAGGCCACGTTTGTGGCTGTGATGTTCTTTGGCTGGAACAAGGTCAGCCGGGGATTTCACCTTGCGTCTACATGGCTTGTGGCCATAGGTGTGTCACTGTCAGCGCTGTGGATTCTTGTAGCAAATGCCTGGATGCAGAATCCGGTTGGCATGCAGTTTGATCCCGCTCAGATGCGTAATGTGATGGACGATTTCTGGGCTGTGGCGTTCAACTCAGTATCAATGAATAAATTCTTCCATGCCGTAGCCAGCGGATGGACTCTCGCCGGCACATTCGTGATCGGTGTCAGCTGTTGGTTGCTGTGGCGCCGCAGCAATGTCGATGCGGCCCGCCGCTCGATTGTTGTCGGATCATGGGTAGGTCTGCTCGGTATCGTATTCACCATTTGGACCGGTGACGGCTCAGCCGTACAGGTCGCCAAGGTGCAGCCCATGAAACTCGCTGCCATGGAGGGACTCTACGACGGCAAGGTCGGCCAGGAACTGGTAGGTTTCGGCTTTGTCAATACTGACAAACGTCCTGGAGACGACAAACCGGCGATACACTGTGAGATCTCAATCCCTTATGGTCTGTCGATACTGGCCAACCATGATCCCAACTCATTTGTACCGGGTATCAACGATCTGATCAATGGTGTGGCTCTTACCCCCGCAGGTGACACTGTCAATACCGTGTCGTATGCCGAGCGTATCGAGATGGGACGCAAGGCTCAGCAGGCTCTGCGCGAGTTTGATGTGGCCATGACAGCCCGCGACACCATGGCTATGAATGCCGCACGGGCCCAGATCAACGAAAACTACAAATACTTCGGCTACGGCTATCTGTCGTCACCCGAAGACGCCGTGCC
>JAUNGA010000038.1 GCA_030524765.1 Bacteroidales bacterium
TATCCTTGACTTAAAACCGCACTCCGCCGGTCTGAAAAACGGGAGTACTATAGACCTCGTTGTTTCCTTCAGACAGCTTGCCGCTGACCTCACGATCAGATTGTGTAAACTTGACATTGGTGAGAGACGACAGACCATTGACAATGTTGAGGCTGATCTTGCTGTCATTTTCGATTTTCTCGACAAGCACCTTGATCTTCTTGCCGACGTATGTGCTCATGCTCACATACCTTGATGTCTTGGTAGCCTGGGTGTCAGGATCAATCCAGCCGACAAACTTGTAGCCGTCGGCGGCACCCAGGGTTATTGAAGCCCACTGGTCGGTAGTGATTACCGTATAACTTTGGGCTCCGGCAGGAATGTCCTGAAAAGTCGTGGCGACTTTCAGGGTGACCGATCCGGGGATATCCCACTCAAAGTCGATCGAGTAGGAATCCTGGGCAAAGGCCTGCTGCGAGATGCCGACGAGCATCAGCAGCGAAAAGAGACTTAGTAAAAGCTTTTTCATAAGAATTTAGCTCCGGAATTAGAAATATTAATATAGAAAAAATGATAATGATGTCAAGGGTAGCAGTGAGAATGCCGGCCGCCCGCGACGGCCGGCATTTATATTGATATCAGAGAGCTATCTTGATGCTCTCACCGTCTGAACGGGCGACGTAGATGCCTGTCTCGAGATCTGAGACGTCGACACAACCGACACCGGCGGCAACCATGACGCCGGCGGTGTCATAGACCTCGATTGTAGCGCCGTCGGCCGAGCAGACCATACCGCCCGTATAACGCAGGCTGCCGGAGGCGTCGGCCGAGATGTCGTCCACACCGGCTCCGGTGCCGGTGCGCAGGAATGCGACCGAACCGCTCACGGGCACCAGATCCTGACCGAATCCGTATGCCATCATGATCGAATAGAGCTCGCCCGGACGTGCCTCGGACAGATCGAGCATGGTGCTGAAATCGGCTGTCTCGCCCGGATTGGCGATATAGACCGGACTGCCGGCATAATTGAGCACGGCCACGTTGCCGCCGGCATCGACCTCGGTCGACGCAAGGCACGCATAGACGTTGTATGCGCACATGCCCTTGTCGAGACGCAGGCGGGCATTGACCGTAGTGGCGGTCTCGTCGCCAAGCTGATAGACCTTGATACGGGCGCCCTGGAATGTTTCCGAGACTGTCTCGCGGCCGGGAATCGTGACGCTGAGAGCCGACATGGCCGGGGTGCCGGGATTGGGATGCATCGTGAATTTCTTGTAATAGTCGACGGTGTACATATTATATGTCGCCTCGTCGAAGAATGTCAGATACACATCGATATCCTTGTCTACACCAAAATACTGGCTGAGCAGATACAGATCGGTATCCCACGTGCGCTCGACAGTCTCGCCGGGCTTGAGCGACAGATAGATGCTCTCGCCGAGCATCACCGGCGAGTTGTTGTAAACGATCACAGGCGCAAACCCGCTCGACAGCTCGATGTCATTGTCGTTGGTCACCTTGACGGTGATGCGGTTGGTACAGCCGTAGTAGAGACTGTTGCCGGCCACCGACGCACCTACCACCGAGAGGCGGCTCACATCGTGGTTGTCGACCTCGTAGGCCGAGCCGCTGCGTCTGAGTACCAGCGACGTATAGTATCCGTAGTTGACTTTGATATCCTGCCATCCGTCGGGATCGACCTCAGGATCTGCTGTGACTATTGTCAGCTTGTAAGTGCCGTCGGGCAGATTGACGGCGGCAAGATCAAGAGCCGGGTCGAACATCGACGGAGCCGTACCATATCCGGGCTCGATGCTGAATGCCTTGTCAGAGACCGCGGCATATCGGGTCGATCCACCGGTTGTGCCCTGAGGCTCGATGCGTACGCCGAATCTCACCTTGAGGGTCGACGGATTGTAGTTGACCCACATGGCCTGCTCCTCGGCAAAGAGATCGAAGAAGAGTGTGCCGTCCTTGACCACGCCTGCCAGCGAGCCGCATTGGGTGAGCACTTCGGGCCGCTCGACCACAGGGTCGCCGGTGGGAGGCTGTATGCCCAGCACGGCATCCTGGGTGAAGTTGTATCCGCCGCCCATTCCGCCGCCGGCGCCGAGAGCATACGGATCGAGACTCTCGAGCAGGAAATAGCCGTTTGACATGCCCGTCCAGCCCCAGTTGAAGTGGAAGTATCCGTCTGAGCTGTAGCCGTCGCATATAAACGAGTGTCCGCCGCCGATAGTCGACGCACCGCCGTAAAGTATGGGACCCACCTCTTTGAGATTGCGGTAGATCATATCGGCCCACTCGCTGCTCGAATGATATTGTCGCAGCTGATAGTCGATATTGCCGTCGTATTTGAAGTATTTTGTGAGTGCCCGGGCTATGTTCATGGCCAGAGCGCCCGACGAGTCGGTGCCATAGTCCATCTTGACGGCATGGCCGCAGGCCTTCATCAGATAAGCCACGGCAGCCGCCTGCTCGTCGGTATATGCGCCCTCTTTGTATCTGTCGAGCATGTTGGCCCAGTCGAATTCCTTGGCACCGAAATTCATCGACAGACGTTTCTGTATCGATGTCGACGTGTAGGATATAGTGCCCGTGCCACGCTCGGGGTACTCCCAGTATTTCATCACCTGTGCCATTGCCGTGGCGACACATCCCGTGTAGGTGTGCATGGCATTATACGACGGGCACTGCAGGTTGTAGGGCTCGTCCTGGTCCCAGTCGGTCGTGATCATCGGTGCGATGGGCTGTCGGGTATCGGCAGCTGTCCCGGCCGGAGCCATGACCGGATGTACGGCGGCCCGGCCGCGTGCATAAGCGATCTGCCCGGCATACTGGTCGAGCCACCACCGCATAGCCTCCGGCATGGCTTCGGCATCAAACTCGCCCGAGTCGGCATAGCCGAGCACCGGATAGGCGAGATCGTCGGCCGACAGCACCAGATAGCCGTCGCCGCTCTTTGCGGCGTTGAATATATACACCGCGGGCTCGCCGTCGGCAGCCTGCCGAGTGTGTACAAGCCGCATGCCTGCCGCACGGTTGCCAGCGACCTTATGCGCCGACGGGTCCTGACCGGCGCGTGCGAGAGCCTGCGCGGGAGTGATTGTCGCGGCCTGCATGCCTACGGCGACAGCCGCCGCGGCCAGCAGCATTATAGTTCTGTTGGATTTCATAAGCTCGTGTTTATTTCACAAAAATCTTGCGCGAATCGCTGCCGGCCACGACGATATAGAGGCCGGTGGCAAGCGATGTAACGTCGGTGGCACCGTTGCCGACGAGCACGGTACGACCCTGTGTGTCGACTATTATAAAGTTGCCCTCGCAGCTGACAGACATGCCGTCGAATGCGATCGAAGTGTCCTCGGCGGTGATGTCGGCCACGCCGGCGCCCTTGTCAAGCGGCAGGCTGTAGAAATCGATCAGGTAGGGCGACGTCTCTTTGTCGTTCAGATAGCCGACCATAAGACGGTCTGTGCCGTCGGTTGATATCGGGGCGATAGTCTGCAGTGTGCCCTTGTCTGACGGCTGCAGATAGAGCAGGGTCTTGCCGACGGGGTTCTCGTCAGAGAGCGGATGACCGATTACAAGTTCCTCGGTGATGCCTGCGGCGGCGGCCCTTTTGATGAGGATCATGTAGGCGAGATCGTCGGCCTCGGCATAAAAACCGGGCTTGAGCACAGCCGCGTCGAGATAACTGCGGGCATAGTTGACGTTCTGACCCATGTTGACCCAGTCCTGGCCGATAAGACGGCCTTTGTCATCGAGCCATGTGAAACGCATGTAGGCCGTGCCGTCGTCTTCGGCCGGATATACCATCTCGTTGACATATGCATATGAATCGCCATGTGCCACACGCTCCATGTTAGAGCTCATGGGGTCGGGATCACTGCCGTCGATCTCGAGGCGATAGTTCATCGCAAACTTCTCAGCGCATGAGACCATATCGATAAAGTGATATATATAACTGTCGGCAGTGAGCTCGATAAACATCATCTGAGGCTCGAAACCGGGCACGTCAGAGAGAGCTACGGCACCGTCGCAATCCGATATGAGTGTGGCTTTGAGCGAACCGTCGGCATTGTATGCCGCATATGTCTTGATGCCCGACTCGTCGGCCGCGTTGCGTTTGTCGTTGCGTGTGACCATCAGTGTGGCTTTGCCCGAGGCGTCAAACTGCACGTCGTCGCGATAGCGCAAGTCGCCCACCGAGTAGTACGACGCGAGAGCGTCGGCCCGGCGTGGAGCGGCGATGCGTGTTGTCTGCTCGAGCACGGCATCCGAGCCGTCAAAACGATAAATCTCGGCCACGAGGGTGTTGCCGTCACGCATGGTCAGGTCAGAGTCGTAGTCCATGATGCTGTAATCGTTGTAGAATGGCAGCTCGTAGTGCGAGATAATCATATATGGCTTGCCATCGTGTGTCATCGACATCAGTATCGGCGAGTTCTCCTGGTCGCCCGGCATCTCGAGCATACGCACGCGCTTCTGCATCACGGGGTGCAGGTTGCCCTGACTGTCGACCTTGGTGTAGACGCCGATGTTCATGTAGATCTTCATGCTCCACTCGTTCCAGAAATCAAAACTACCGGGATCTTCGATCGACTCGAAATCGAGGTCGGGATACTCTTCGTTGGCAAAGGTGAGATATATGTTTTCCTCGCCGGTGTCAGACGTGCAGTCGACCACGTCGGTGACAATGTCGTCAAACGAGAAACATGGCAGATCGTATCCGTCAGAGTCTTTCTCGCCGTCAAATGTATAGACCAGCGTGCGGTAGTGGTTGATGCCGGGCGTATCGCTGTTGAATCCGAAACCCATCATTATCTCGCATCGGTCGTCATCGTTGAAGAAGTGACGGGTCACGATAGGCGTGACGTCGGCCAGCACGACACGCGTCTCGTCGGCATCCATGCGTATCTTGTCCTTTATAGTGCCTATGGGCGAGAAATCGCTGTCAAAGACGTTGAGCTCGAAACCGAGGATGACTGTCTCGGTCCAGTATTGGTTATGCACTATATATTCTTTATCGTAGGTTATGGTATAAAACCATAGTCCGTTGCCTGCGACGTCCATGTCGCCGAAACTGTCGGTGGGGCCGAGTGTGAGACCGGGCGCGAACTCGTCGGCCGGGGCGTTGTATCTGCCATCGCCGGCTGTCGCACGCATCTGTCGGTCAAGACGGTCGATGTTTGCGGCGCGTCCGGTCGAGAAGACATCATGACGGTTTGCAGTCTTGTAAAGCAGCTTGCCCGTATCAAACAGCCCGCGGGAAACAGTCTGCGGCTGCACCTGTGCGACGGTCATAAAAGCCGACAATCCGCACAAGCAGATCAATCTGGAAGTATTAATCATCTGATGTGATAATATATTGAGTTAAATATTTACAAAAACCTATGCGGTAAGTATCTGAAAGAATCGAAAATCGGAATAGACCGAAGCATTGGAAACAACAGATAATTATTTCAGCGGCAAAGATATTGCAAAAATCACAAAAAGACAATAAATATATCCAAATTTATTACATTTTATAAGATATTTTTATATTATGTTAAAAGACAAGGCGTTTTTTGCTTACGATATTGAGAGATTGAAGCCGGGACGGCATCAATCTCTCAGAACCGTCGATCATCGGCCTCCGGCGGTCGAGCGATCGACCTCGACGTCGGCATTGACAATCTTGTCGGCACCACGTTTCTGCCGGCCCCACTGCAGGTTGCAGCTTATGCGTATCATGGGCATCGGGGCCATGTCGAGCCGCAGATGTGTCTCGCTGGTGTTGTAGCGGTTGAGCGATACGAGTGTGCGGTCATATCTGGTGAACGGACACAGCACGCCGAACATGAAGTCCCATACGCGGTGACGGTAGCCCAGGGCGACCAGCGACATTGACTCGCCGGTAGTGATCGACTCGCCCCACAGATCGGCTGCCGCCCGCGTGTACTGCACGATGAGTGAAAAGTCGCGGTAGGTGCCCATGGCGGTCACTTCGCCGCTCCAGTTGTGGTTGTAGAGCCGGTAGCCTGTGCCGCGCATGCGCTCGGCGCGATAGCGCAGAGTGCCGCTGAGATTGAACCAGCCCGGTATGACATCTATCTGAGGCGAGAGAAAGATATTGATATTCTGCAGACCGCGGCTGTTCTCGTAGGTGGTCACGAGGCGGTCGCCCTGCCAGGCGATATACGGGGCGATGGCATCGGGGCTGGTGAACGCACGCACACCGAATGTGCCGGTCACGCGCGGCAGGTTGTAGTTGTAGCGCAGTGTGAGCATGTACGACGACGAGGTCTTGAGCTCGGGATTGCCGATGCGCCACTGAAAGCCGTCGATCTGCTGCGGGGCCGCATTGGTCTCTGACAGCGACGGCGTAGACTGCCAGCTCGTGAAGTTGAGCCGCAGCTGTGAACTCTGCGACGGGGCATATGTGGCCGTGAACTGCGGGCGCAGATTCCATGACTCACTGCCGCGGCCGGTCTCGCGGAATCTGAACGAAGTGTATTGCACACCCAGGCCGGCCGTCAGGGTCACTTTCCGGATACGGCGATAGTATTCGGCGAAGAGGTAGACACGGTCCTGGCGCTGGTGGAATATCTCGCCTCCCATATTCTCATAGACCGAGCGGTTGCGGTTGGCCGAATACGACACGCCGGCAGTCAGGCGCGAGCCGTCCCATTTCTTTATATAATCGGCCTCGACACCATAGGCACGGTTGCGATCTCTGATCGAGGTATTGACATCGGTGACCGGTATATCGTCGGCGGCCACGCGCTCGGTGTATGAGTGCAGCGACCGGCCATCGTAGAACGAGGCCTGACAGTCGACCGCAATCACCTGGTTGTGTGCGAAATGCTGCTCGATATAGGCCGATATGCCCGGAGTGTTGCCCTTTTGGTCGGAGTAATCGCGCAAAGCTATGTCGGCGGTGCCGTCGCTCATCGACATGATGCCGTCGTAAAGCGTCGCCCCCGACCAGCGCTTCGAGCCGTAGACAGCAGCCCATATCACTGTCGTATCAGGCTTTATGTAGCTGTAATCGAACTGCGCATAGCCGTTGTTGTCGCCCATGTGGCCCCCGAGTGATGTCTCGGTGCGTGTGAGGCGCCGACCGTCGGGATAAGTGAAGGTCTCTTCATACTCGCGGTGCGATCCGATCTTGTTGGTGAGTTTGTAGTTGACGGTTGCACCCCACTGCGAGCGGCCGTTGTTGAGCTTTACCGAACTCCAATACGGGCCCCAGGCACAGTTGAGGGCCTGACCGGCCTCGACCATCAGCGATCCGCCTGCGGCCGGATTGCTCACAATGAAGTTTATGACGGCCGTGGCGCCGTTGTAGCGCAGGCCCGGATTGTCGATCCACTCGATGCGCCTGATGGTCTCGGGGAGCAGATTGCGCACCTGCTCGACGGTGGCCTCGCGTCCGTTGATGCGCAGCTGCACCGACTGTCCGCCGGTGGTGACCGAGCCGGTAACGTCGTTGACGGTAAGAGCCGGAATCATCATATTGCGCAGCAACAGCATGCCGTTCTGCGACTGAGATACAATCGAGCTGTTGGGATAAAACACGTCCATATCGGCTTTGCGCACGACACGTGGCGCCGACACCACGATTTCGTCGAGTTGCTGCGACCCGAGCGAGTCGGCCTCGGCGGTTGTCGCGGCCATGGCGGCCGACGATGACAGCAGAGAGAGAGCGAGGATCAGATTTTTCATTGACTTTTGATTTTGACATCTCTTTGACGCACCCGTCGCACCGTCTGTGACAGTCACCGGCAAATATTTTGATTACGAGCAATTATTCGTTAACTTTACGGTCAGAAAAAAATCATCTCATGAGACTGCTCATAAAAAATATGGTGTGCCGCCATTGCGTGGAGTCGGTGCGGCGGGTGTTCGACAGCGTGCTCGGGCTACCTGTCGAGTCGGTCGAGCTGGGCGCTGTGACTACCTGCTACGAGCTGTCAGAGGCCGATCTCGACCGCGTGGCATCGGCGCTCGAGGCAGAAGGATTCGAGCTGATAGTCAACCGTGAGGCCGAGCTTATAGAGAGTGTCAAGCGACGTCTGATCGAAGAGTCGAGGCGCGAGGGAGGGCCGTCGGCCGGCATATCAGAGATGCTGTCGTCGGGATTCAATATCAGTTATCCGACCATCAGCCGCATATTCTCGTCGGTCGAGGGCCGCTCGATCGAGAATTATCTGATGAGCCTGCGTATCGAGCGGGTCAAAGAACTCATAAAGTACGAGCGGAGCACGTTGGCCGAGATCGCCGACATGACAGGATTCTCGTCGACGGCGCATCTGTCAAACAAGTTCAAGGCCGTGACCGGGCTGACGCCGACCGAGTTTCGCCGCCTGGGCATGCGCAAGCCGCTTCCCGACGTGTGATGTCGCAGAGCCCGGCTGTAATCGTGCAACCTTTTGTCGCAATGATGTAACAGGCGTGTCGGCGACGGGCCGTAACTTTGCAGAAAAATCACGATATCATGCAATTTCTGAATTCCCTGCTGTTCATGCTCGCCCAGATGGCGCCCTATATCCTGCTCGGATTCCTCATCGCGGGAGTCATACATGCGTTTGTGCCCCAACGGTCGTTTGCCCGTCATCTGTCGGGCAGCGGATGGCGTCCGGTAGTCAAGGCCGCCCTGGCCGGTGTGCCGCTGCCCCTGTGCTCGTGCGGTGTGCTGCCCACGGCCATAGCCCTGCGGCGGGGCGGAGCGTCGCGTGCCGCGTCGTCGTCGTTTCTGATCGCCACACCGCAGACCGGTGTCGACAGCATCGCCGCCACATGGTCGCTGCTCGGGCCCGCATTTGCCGTCATACGCCCCGTGGCGGCGATGGTTACGGCCATATTCGGCGGCGTGGCCGTAGGCCGCTATGAGCGCGCCGAGACCGTATGCGACACTGCCTGCGGCACAGATAAAGACGAGCGTCCGACCACGGTCAAAGGCCGCCTGGCCGCATCGCTGCGATACGGATTTGTCGATCTGGTCGACAGCATAGGCGCCTGGCTTGTGGCCGGGCTGGTGATCGCGGCCCTCATCACCGTCTTTGTACCGGCCGATTTCTTTGCGTCGCTGGGCGCACATCCGCTGATTGCGATGCTGGCCGTGGTGGTGGTGGCCGTGCCCATGTATGTCTGCGCCACGGGGTCGATACCCATAGCGCTGTCGCTCATGCTCAAAGGACTGTCGCCGGGCACGGCGCTGGTGCTGCTGATGGCCGGGCCGGCAGCCAACTTTGCGTCGTTCACACTCATCTCGCGCGAGATGGGGCGCCGTGCGGCCCTGATATATCTGGGGTCGATTGTCGCGGGATCGGTCGCATTCGGCCTGGCGATAGACTATCTGCTGCCACGCGGATGGTTTGCCGTGGATGCCGCTGACGCCGCATCGTGCCATGCCGCGTCGATACCGGTTTTCGCACTGATATGCAGCGCGCTGCTGGCGGGCCTGCTGACGGCGTCAATGATAAGAAGATTCAAATCACATAAAACCAATTTTACAGCTATGACAAAAGAATATACCGTCAAGGGCATGAACTGCCCTCACTGTCAGGCCTCAGTGGCCCGTGCCATCAGTGATGTAGAGGGTGTCACCGCCGTCGATGTCAACCTGTCGACGGGCAAGGCCACAGTCGAGGGCGAGCATGCGCCCGAGGCAGTCATCGCCGCCGTGCGCAAGGCCGGTTTCGAGATCGACTGAGCCACCATACACAGAAATACGAGAAAATACCATCCCACGGGTGGTATTTTTTTATGTAATATTTGATTATGTCGCGGATTATGCCGATATTTACAGCAGATTTGTGTAAAGATTTATCATAACTAATATTGACAAAAACCATGAAGAAATTTCTGATGAGTCTGTTGGGTCTTGCGGCCGTGATGCCGTCGGTAGCCCAGGACGCTCCCGCCAAAACCACAGTGCAGCACCCCGAGTGGAGCCGCGACGCGGTGATTTATGAGGTGAACGTGCGACAGTTCACGCCCGAGGGTACATTCCACGCATTCCTGCCCCACATCGAGCGCCTGCGCGATCTTGGTGTGGACATTCTGTGGTTCATGCCTATACATCCGATATCAGAGGAGGGCCGCAAGGGTGGTCTGGGCAGTTATTACGCCGTACGCGACTATAAAGGCGTCAACCCCGAGTTCGGCTCGATCGACGACTTCCGTGAGGTGGTCAAGGCCGCCCATGATGCCGGCATGAAAGTGATCATCGACTGGGTGCCCAATCACTCGGGCTGCGACAACGCATGGGTAAAGGACTATCCCGACCGATATGCCCGCAATGCCGAGGGAAAGATGTTCGGCCCTTATGACTGGACCGATGTATTCAAATTCGACTATTCGAACCCCGAGATGCGCGTCGCCATGACCGACGCGATGCAGTACTGGCTGCGCGAGGCCGATATTGACGGTTTCCGCTGCGACGTGGCAGGCGAGGTACCAGTGGATTTCTGGAACGAGAACCGACCCGCGCTCGAATCGGTCAAAAAAGACATCTTCATGCTGGCCGAGGCTCCCAATCCCGAGCTGATGGAGCATGCTTTCGACATGGATTACAACTGGCCGATGAAAGATCTTTTCAGCGCCATAGCCGCCACAAGCGGACAGTACACATTCAAGGGCGCCGACGGTACAGTGCGCAGCTTCCCAGAAACTCATGCCGACGCGATCTATGCCCGGCTCGACGAGGAGGCCACCAAGTATCCCGGCGACTCATATCAGATGAATATGATCACCAACCACGATCTCAACTCGTGGGAGGGCACCGAATTCGAGCGTCTGGGCAATCTGCAGCAGGCTTTCGCCGTGCTGACCTATACCCTGCCCGGCATGCCGCTGATCTACACGGGCCAGGAGGTGGGCCTCGACCGCGCCTTTGAGTTCTTTGTCAAGGATAATCCGCCGGCATGGGGCTCGAAACCCGAGGTGAGCGAATTCTACAAGACCCTCAACAACCTGAAGCACAACCAGAAAGCGCTGCGAGCCGGCGACGGCGCCGCAGTCGAGCGTCTTGTGACGGCATCGCCCGACGTGATCGCGTTCCGCCGCGGCAATGTGATGGTGGTGGCCAATCTGGGCGCCAAAGAAGAGCGTCTTTTCAAGAAATCACCCAAAGTGAAAGGCATGACCGACATATTCACCGGACAGGCCGCAGTGCTGCCCAAGACACTGCCCGCCGGCGGATATCTGGTGTTTGCAGAATAAGAGCCCGTTCCCCAATTTTTTTAACGCTGAGAAACGGACTCTAAGCGCTGAAGCGCTTGTCTCTTTCCCCCGCAGCCGGCCTGCGGGGGATTTTTATGTCTGATCGGCCATGTAATTTGGTGATTTGAGTATTTTTGTTGTATCTTTGTGGTTCATTTTAACATCGACGATGAAGAACGACCAAGACCGCTGGACCGAGATTGAACACCTGCCCGAATGGGACGAGGAGTTTTATGACGTGTACACAGCCAAAAAATTCGGCAAATGGGTGATGCTCAAGACGCTGAAACCCGATCTGCGCGACAAGCCCGAGATGCAGGCGATGATCGAGCAGGAATTTGATGTGCGTTACAACCTGGCGCATCCCAATATCGTGATGATCAACGACTTTGAGGATGTTCCCGGCGTGGGCCGATGCATCATCACCGATGACGTATATGGCGACTCGCTTGCAAAACTGCTGCGCGAGGGCAAAGTGACCGCGGCCCATATCGACAAGCTGCGCCACCAGCTGGTGTCGGCCCTCGAATATATACAGGACAATCACCTGGCCCATCATCCGCTGCGGCCCGAGAATATAATTTTTACCGAGAATATCGGCAATCTCAAGCTGATTGACGTAGGTTTTGAGCAGCGCAAAAACCTGACCCCGCACGACACATCGGAGGATATCTACAACTACGGAATGGTGATCAAGCAGGTGCTCGACCATACCGGCACCGATGACCCCACCCTGCGCCGTGTGGCCGACCGCTGTCTCGACCGTGACCCCAAAAAACGCTTCAGCGACATGCAGCAGTTGCATCTGGCGCTTGAGAACCGTCGTTCGCAACGGCTTTATATCAGCGTGATCGTATTCCTGCTCTTAATGGTGGCCATAGTGCTGTGGCTGTCATCGTCCTGGAGCCCGCGACCGCCCGAGGGTCTCGACAGCCGGCTTTCCACCCCCGTCGAGCAGACATCATCAGCTCTCCCACCCACACGCTAACGAAATAAAATGGCAATAGAAATAAAGGCACTCACTCCGACCCGCAAAGAGCTGGCAGAGTACGTACAATTCGGTATCGACCTGTATGACGGCAACGACTGTTTTGTGCCGCCGCTGATCGCCGACGAGATCGCCACGCTCTCGCCCGGGGATAATCCGGCATTCGAGCACTGCGAGGCACAGTCGTGGATGGCCTATCGCGACGGCAAGGCCGTGGGCCGCATCACGGCTATCATCAACAATCTGGTCAACCAGAAGGAAGGCTCGCAGGTGATGAGATTCGGCTGGGTAGACTTTATCGACGACGACGAGGTGGTCGACGCTCTGTTTGACACAGCGAGCGAATGGGGCCGCAAACGCGGCTGCACAGCCATCATCGGCCCGATGGGTTTCTCTGACCTCGACCACGAAGGCATGCTCATAGAAGGATTTGACGAGATGGGCACCATGGCCACCATCTACAATTATCCCTATTATCAGAAACAGGTCGAGCGCATGGGCTTTACAAAAGATGTCGACTGGATCGAGTACCGCATCAAGGTGCCTGACGCCATCCCCGACAAATACAAGCGTATCGCCGACATTGTCAAAAAGAAATACGGCCTTAAGGTCAAAAAATACACATCGCGCAAAAAAATCAAAGAAGAATACGGCCACGCTCTCTTTGATCTCATCAACGAGGCCTATGCCGACCTCTATGGCTACTCGCCTCTGACCAGCCGCCAGATCGACCATTATATAAATGAGTATCTGGGCATACTGCGCCTCGAGGATGTAAGTGTCGTCACCGATTCAGACGACGTGCTCGTGGGCATAGGCATATCGATGCCTTCGCTGTCAAAGGCGCTGCGACGCTCGGGAGGCAAGCTCTTCCCGACCGGATGGTATCACCTGTGGCGTGCGATCCGCGGCAAGGTCGATGTCGTAGACCTGCTGCTGGTGGCCGTCAAGCCCGAGTATCAGAGCCGCGGTGTGAACGCTCTGATATTCTGCGACCTGATACCGTACTATATTGCCAACGGATACAAATATGCCGAGTCGAATCTCGAGCTCGAGGGCAATGAGAACGTACAGAAACAATGGGAATATTTTGAGCGCCGTCAGCACCGCCGCCGCCGTGCCTGGCGCAAAGATCTCTGAAAAATGAATAAACTGATGCAGGATATACGCAGCCGTCTGGCTGTGGTGAAACCCACCCGCTGGGTGCGGTTCGGACTCGTTTCGGCCATCTTTTTTGCCTGGGTCGCATGGCTCGGCAACTGGTGGGTGGCTCTGTTGTGGTTTTTGCTCGTCGACATATATCTGTTGGGCTACATCCCCTTCACCTGGTGGAAAAAGAGCAAAAATGCCGCCGTACGCTCGGTGATGGGCTGGGTCGACGCGATCATCTATGCGCTGATCCTGGTCTATTTCATCTTCGCTTTCGTCGGTCAGAACTATCAGATCCCGTCATCGTCGCTCGAGAAGACACTGCTCACGGGCGACTATCTGTGGGTCAACAAGATGATCTACGGACCGCGCGTGCCCATGACACCCGTACACTTCCCACTGGTACACAACAAGATGCCCCTTACAGGCACCGACAGTTATCTCGACAGCCCCTCGCTTGAATACCACAGGCTGAAAGGGCTGCGCAATGTCGAGTCGGGCGACATCGTGGTCTTCAACTTCCCGGCCGGCGACACCGTCACGACCCGCTACGAGGAGACACCCGAATACTACGATCTGCTCGTCAAGCGCTATGGCCGTGAGTTCATCGCGGCCCACCCCGAGCAGTTCGGCCGGATAAAATACCGTCCTGTCGACCGGCGCCAGAACTTTGTCAAGCGCTGCGTGGGTCTACCCGGCGAGCGCATCGCCATCATCGCCGACACAATCTACATCAACGGCAAGCCGCAGGCTATGCCCGAGCATGTGCAGTTCAACTACATGGTGGCCAGCTCGAGGGTGTTCGACCAGGAGATGCTGCACGACCTCGGCATCACCCCCGGTGATGTCACCCCGGTCGATTTCAACGCCCAGCAGCGCGCCGCACTGAGCCCGTGGCTCGAAGGCGCCACAACATCGCCCTACATCTATGCCCTGCCGCTGACACAGGAGATGATCACCCGTCTGACCGAGATGGGATATGTCGACGGCATCTTCAAGATGAACAATGTCTACCGCACCACCGGCGCCGACATCAACCTATTCCCGGAGGGTATCAGCGACAACTGGACTCTCGCCGACTACGGAGGCGGAGACGGCCTGCTCATACCGGCCAAAGGCCTGACCATAAAGCTCACACCCGCCGCCTGGGCCACCTACAACCGCTGCATACGCAACTACGAGGGGCACAACGACGCTTATCTCGGCGAGGACGGCCGCGTGTATATCGACGGCAAGCCACAGGACAGCTATACGTTCGCGATGGACTATTATTTCATGATGGGCGACAACCGCGACATGTCGCAAGACTCGCGCTTCTGGGGCTTTGTGCCCGAAGACCACATCGTGGGATCGCCGATGATGGTGCTGATATCGTTTGACAAGGACCGCAGCATATTCAACGGCGGCATCCGCTGGAACCGTATCCTGCGCGACGCCAATCCCGACAAATGATCATAGCGCCGAGGCGCAGTCGAGAGGCTTAAAACCACTGTCAGTCATCCCCGATGAGCACACCGTTGCTGCTTTTTCC
Source organism: Bacteroidales bacterium (assembly GCA_030524765.1). Lineage (GTDB taxonomy): Bacteria > Bacteroidota > Bacteroidia > Bacteroidales > Muribaculaceae > CAG-873. Next base: position 14,859 of record JAUNGA010000038.1, read on the forward strand.
CCGTAGCCGTATAGTGATGCCGCCGCGATATATGGCGACGGCCGGCTACTATGCCGTCATGGCCGCGTACGGCCGGGTGACGGTAGACTCGTCGCTGCGCTACGACAAGCGGGCCAAGACCGTGCACCGATGCGAAATAGCCGATACACGCGGTCGGCTCAGCCTCACTGTGCCGGTCAGCGTGCCGCACGGGCTCGAGGGGCGCATGCGCTGGGACATGGTGCGCGTCTCGCGTCACGGCGAGTGGTGGCGCCTGCAACGCACGGCCCTCGAATCGGCCTACGGCCGCACGCCCTATTTTGAGTTTCTGATCGACAAATTCGACACGATGCTGGCCGATCCGGGCTCGCCCGATACAGCCCCGAGCGTAATCGACCTCGACCGGATGGCCGACGAGACGATACGCCATATCATCGGGCTTGACAATGACGTGCGCTGGGCACCGGCGACAGACGATGACGGCGATGACATGCGCCGCCGCGACTTCACGATGGCCGGCATGCCTGTCTACCGCCAGCTGCGGGCCGACCGCATAGGCTTTGTCGACAACCTCAGCGTGCTCGATCTGATATTCAATCTCGGCCCTGAGTCGGCTTTTTATCTCAAAGAGCTGCAGAGCCGCATCTTCTGACAACCGTCAGCAGTGCGCCGTCAAGCTCGCCTGCATATATTACATCGTATTCAAGGCCACAGGCACGTGCTTTGCGGCCATCGAGCGCATGGGGCAGACACAGGTCTGCGCGCCAGTCGGCCCCGGGCACGACGGCCGCCTTATACAGAGCCTCCTTGAGCGTCCACGCCCGTGTGAGCGACACATCGCTGCCGCCCCATAGTGTCAGCTCGTCGTGGCTGAGCACACGCGGGGCCACCAGCCGCAACTGGCGCGCACGCACGTCTTCGATGTCGATACCGATACGGTGCAGGGGATCGACAGCCACTGCGACTATACGTGCCGAATGGGTGACGCTGATATGCACAGCGTCGCCCCTGACAACCGGCGCCCCGTCATCGTCATGGTCTATGTCAACCTCACGGCCCAGCAGCGACGATGCCAGCCTGAGGGCGGTAGAACGCTCGCGCGTGCGACGTGGCGCATCGCCCCCGTCGACAGCCGAGGCGACGATGCGTGTCGAGCCGAACACGAGAGACAGGTCATTCATTTTCGAGGTTGTTTAGCATGCGCCTGATATCGCCCTCGATGGCGTCCACCACCGGAGCGATCGAGTCGGCCGACGATACAGCGGTCTGATCAGAGAAATACACGGCCCCGCTCACTACGGTCGAGCTGTCGTCGGTGGCCAGAAACTGCAAGGGCGTCGAGCTACCGGCGGTGCGCAGTGTCATCACGCTCATTCCGGCAGGGTTGATCCATTCGCTCTGCAGCCCGGGCAGTCCGCCGGCATTGAGCAAAACGCGCTCCATGCGGTTGGCTTTTATGCCGTCGACGGTGACCGGAGTGACATCAGTGACGGTGATGTGCATGGTGGCGCCATAGATGGGATAGGCGACATCGAGCCAGCCCTGACGCGGCGAGGACACCTCGGCGCCGGCATTTACCAGCACTGTGCGCCGGGGGGCCGCATCGGCCGGACGCATGACCGTATCGAGCAAGCGTGGCCGCGGATAGGCCGTGCGGCGCGGGACGGCTGTCTGACGGCTCACCCCGTCGCCGCATGACGCGAGGGCGACAAGCAATAATATTATTGTGGCGCGGACTGTCATGCCTCCTGGATGTCGGGCATTACCTTCACACGCACGCTTGCGATACGGTGGTCAGAGATCTCGAGAATCAGGAAACGGCAGCGGTCATAGACGAGCGGCTCTTTGTCTTTGGGGAAGTCGCCCTTTATAGCGAGCAACATGCCGGCGAGTGTCTCGGCATCCTCGGTCACATCGGCATATGCGTTCTCGTCGAGCTCGGTGATACGGAAAAAGTCGGTCAGCGGCGTCTTGCCCTCAAATACGTAGGTATTGTCTTTAAGGCGCTTATACGTAGTCTCGGGAGTGTCGTACTCGTCGTCGATGTCACCCACGATTTCCTCAAGCACGTCTTCCATCGTCACAATGCCGCGTGTGCCGCCATACTCGTCGACCACGACGGCAATGTGCTGCTTGCGCTTGCGGAAGTCTTCGAGCAGATCGTCGATCATGCGCGACTCGGGCACGAAATAAGGTTCTCTAAGCAGTGTGCGCCAGTCAAAGTCGTCGTCATTTTTGCCGATATATGGCAGCAGGTCGCGCGAGAAGAGTATGCCGCGTATGTTGTCCTCGGTGCCTTCATAGACAGGTATGCGGGCATATCCGCTCTCGATGACCACATCCATCACCTGCTTGAAATCCATGTTGATGTCGATATCAGTCAGGTCGATGCGCGGGGTCATTATCTCTGAGGCCTGTGTCTCGCCGTAGTGCAGTATGCCCTCGAGGATGTCTTTGTCGCTCTCGCTGGCGTCGGAGGTGATTTCAAGCGCCTGAGACAGCTCGTCAGTGGTTATGGCCTGGGCATGCTTGGTCACTACCCTGTTGACGATAGAGGTCGACCCCACAAGCAGACGCGAGACGGGTGAGAACAGACGTTCGAGCAACTGCACGCCGTTGACAGCCATGCGGGCCCACTTCATCGGATAGTTCGAACTGTATATCTTTGGCAGGATCTCGCCGAAAAGCAGGATGAGGAAAGTGAGTATAACCGTCTGCAGGATGAAACTCAGCACCGGCGGCATGCCTGCGAACACAGGGCCGAGGGCAAAGTTGGTGAGCACGACGATGGTGACGTTGACCAGATTGTTGGCTATCAGAATTGTGGCGAGCAGACGCTCGGGCTTATCGAGCAGGCGGCGTATGGCGCTGCCCTGACGGGTGTCGTCGAGTTCTTCGCATTGCTGCGGCGTCAGCGAGAAAAAGGCGATCTCACTGCCGGACACAAATCCTGAAATTATAAGACAGGCAAGAGCAAGCAACAGCGCCACAATCGCAGCGGGACTTATCGAGCCGGTCGCGGCACCGGCCACGTCAAGCAAAATCTGCACGGCCGGCACGACGGCCGGCAAAGGTTCTATATCCAAGACTATCGATATTGGTTAGTACTAATTTTTTGCAAAGATACGAATAAGAGTCGATTTGTGAGTGCCAAATCGGCCAAATATCAGAGAATAATTGATTTTTTCGCACTTTTTGTATAATTTTGCGTTGATAAGAGTATGTCTGAATACAACTACATGAAATCCGAACATACCCTAAAAGAAAAAAGACACTATGAAAAAATTCTTTTCTGAGTTCAAAGAGTTTGCCATGAAAGGCAACGTCATCGACATGGCCGTCGGTGTGATCATCGGTGCCGCATTCGGCAAAATCGTGACATCGCTCGTCAACGACATCATCATGCCGGGTGTGGGTGTCCTCACCGGCGGTGCGAATTTCTCCGAGTATAAATACGTGCTCAAGCAGGCCGTGATCGACGGCACCACACAGGAGGTCATCACCCCCGAGGCCGCCATAACATGGGGCGCATTCGTGCAGACTATCGTCGACTTCCTCATTGTGGCGTTCTGCATCTTCATGGCCATCAAGTTTATGAACAAGCTCAAACGCCAGAAAGAAGAGCCCGCAGCCGAGGAGGCACCCGCCGGCCCCAGCCAGGAAGAGCTGCTCACCGAGATCCGCGACCTGCTCAAGGCTCAGAACGACAAAAAATAACCAAGCTGCCGCCGTGGCTCTGCGCCCGATTTATCTCATAGGCTACATGGCCGTGGGCAAGACCACACTGGGCACGGCGCTCGCCGAGGCCGCCGGGGTGCGATTCGTCGACCTTGACGCCGAGATCGAGCGGCGTGCCGGCATGTCGGTAAGCGAAATTTTCGCACAGTCGGGCGAGGCCGAATTTCGCCGTAGCGAGGTCGAGACACTCGCAGCGGTGTCGGCCGACGCCGCTGCGGCACAGAGGCCGACCGTCATCGCCTGCGGCGGCGGCACGCCATGCCGCCCCGAGTCGATGCGGCTGATGCTCGACACCGGCACTGTGGTATGGCTGCAGGCCGACACCGACCGCGTGATCTCGCGCCTGCTTGACGCTCCCGGACAGCGGCCGCGCATCGACGCCCTGCGCGATGACCGGCGCGCCCTCACCGATTTTGTGCTTGACGAGAGCCGCCGGCGCGAGTGCCACTACAGCCGCGCGCATAGCCGCTTCGACGCCACGCGCCTCGACACTCCGGCCGAGGTCGCCGAGACCGTAGCACGCTTTATAGACCAGTTTCTAACCACATAATCACATCTGACCTTATAATGGTAGAACCCACACCGCTCGAACAGGCGGTCAAAATCATGGCCGGCAAGCGCCGCGTGACCATCGGCCTGCCGGCGGCATCATCGCACAGCGAGCGACGATTCCCGCTCACACCCGAGGGGGCGGCAATGCTCTCGGAACGGGGATTCGAGCTGCGCATGCAGGCCGGCGCCGCCGAGGTAATCCACTTCAGCGACGACGCCTATCGCCGCGGCGGTGTGCGCATCGTAGACCGCCGCGAGGCCTTTGCCTGCGACATCGTGCTGCATCTGCCGGCCATCTCGCCCGAAGACGCCAGCCTCATCAAGAGCGGCGCAGTGCTGCTGTCGCTGCTGCACGTCGACCGTCAGGATCCGATGGCCATAAAGGCCCTGTTGCGCCGCCATGTCATAGCCATAGCGCTCGATCTTGTCACCGACGACGCCGACAACCTGCCGTTTGCCGACATACTCAGCGAGGTCGACGGGCGCGCCGCCATGGCCATCGCCTCGTCGCTGCTGGCCGACTCGGTGCACGGCAAGGGCATACTGCTCGGCGGTGTAGCCGGCATCGTGCCCTGCGAGGTCACGGTCATCGGCTCTGACATCGCCGCCCGCGCGGCGGCTCGCTCGGCTCTGGGCCTGGGAGCCGTGGTGCGCATGTTCGATAATGATGTCTACCGCCTGCGCTCGGCGCTGCACGAGCTCGGCGAGGCCAATGTGATAGGGTCGGCGCTGCACCCGCGGGTATTCGCCGGAGCGCTGCGCACCGCCGACGTCGTCATCGCCACCCCGACGCGCTATCCGCTCGAGATCGGCCTCGACGTAGTGTCTGAGATGAAACGCGGCGTGATAACCTTCGACCTCTCGCACAGCCGCACGAGCTGCATCTTCCCGTCGCTGGCATGCATCGATCTGGCCGAGGCCGCTCCGGCCGACGTCGCTCCGGGCGCACAGGTGCGCACATGCTATGTCAACGCCGGCTCGGCAGTGCCACGCACCGCCGCAATGGCCCTCAGCACCACACTGCTGACATTGTTTGACGACATAATCGTGTGTGACGGCGTGACCAACGCGCTCAAGTTCAACAACGGTCTGCGCCGCGCCGCCTATACCTTCCTTGGCAAACCCGTCAATCCCGACATCGCACGCCTCTGCGGCCAGCGTCTGATCGACATCAACCTGTTTCTGCAATTTTCATGAGCGCACCATCGTCACGCCGCAAATACTATGTAGTGTGGGAAGGCCGGGCCCCAGGCATCTACGACTCGTGGGAGGAGGCTCACGACCAGGTCGACGGCTTTCCGGGCGCGCGATATAAATCTTTCAATACCCAGGAGGCGGCCACGGCCGCTTTCCGTGGCCGGCCCGAGGAGCACATGGGCTTTCTGCGCAAACTTGCCGAACACAAGCACGCTCCGGTCAACTACGCCGCCATCCCCGACATACGTCTCGACGCCATAGCCGTCGACGGTGCCTGCGCGCACAATCCCGGCCCGATGGAATACCGCGGGGTGCGCGTGGCCGACGGAGTCGAGATCTTCCGCATCGGGCCGCTCGAAGGCGGCACCAACAATATCGGCGAATATCTGGCACTGATCCATGTGGCCGCCCTGCTCGCAAAGCACGGCGACACCACCACCCCAATCTACACCGACTCGCGCACGGCTCTGTCGTGGCTGCGCCGCGGCCGATCTAACACCACCGTCGCGGCAACGCCCGCCAACGCACAGCTGATGGAAATCCTCGCCCGCGCCGACGCATGGCTCGCCACACACCGCATACCCAACCCGATACTCAAGTGGGACACTGACAACTGGGGAGAGATCCCGGCCGATTTCGGCCGCAAATGACAGCAATGCGGCGGCAACGCCCTCACATGGCATCACCGACGCCAGCCGCCGCCGAGAGATTTGTAGAGACTCACCAGAGCCAGGCACTCGTCGCGCACGGCATTCGAGAGAGCGATCTGGGCATCGAAATAGCGGCGCTGGGCATCAAGCACATCTATATAGGCAAGAGATCCACCCAGATACTGGGCATGGGCAAGCGTCACATACTTCATGGCGGCATTGCACAGCTCTTGCTTGAGACGCGCCGTATGGCGGGTGTTGTTGTAGACACTGATGGCGTTGTCGACCTCGCTGAAGGCTGTGAGCACCGACTGCTCGTAGGCATAGCGCGCCTGATCGTAGACGGCTATCGACGCCTGATAGCGACGCTTGCGTCGGCCGAAATCAAGTATCGGGCCGGCTATGTTGCCCAGCGTGTATGAGAATGGCGAACGCAGCAGATCGGCAAACGCGTCGTTTTCGAATCCGCCTGTCAGGGCTATGCGTATGCGCGGGAAACGGTCGGCATATGCCACCCCCACACCGGCCATTGCGGCGGCAAGCTGCTGCTCGGCCATGCGTATGTCGGGACGGCGCTGCAGCAGCGTCGACGGCAGCCCGGCAGGCACATCGGCGGGCAGCGACACCTCGATACCCTGCACCGAGTCGGCAAGCAGGTCATCGGGCATGGCGCCCATGAGCAGCGACAGGGCGTTGCGTGTCTGTGTCAGCCGGCTCTTCAGGTCGGGCTCAAGCGATGCCGTCGTGGCATACTCGACGACAGCCTGCTGATATACGATCTCTGATGTCATGCCTCCCTCAAAGCGCAGACGAGCTTTCTCGACGCCCTCGATGCGTGTCTGCAGGGTGCGCTGCACGATGGCAAGCTCGTTGCGCAGGGCTATGAGCCTGAAGTATGTCGACGCCACCTCGGCCACAAGCGACATGCGCATCGCACGTTCGCGCTCTATCTCGGCCAGATACCCCGCACGGGCGCGTCGCTGCTCCCAGGTCTGCGCCCCCCAGAGATTAATCTCCCAGGCCACTGTGAGTTTAAGCTCGGGCGTGAGGTCGTGCGAGTCTTTGCCGCC
>JAUNGA010000125.1 GCA_030524765.1 Bacteroidales bacterium
TCTCAATCCAGCCATTCCCGGATATACGCGCGACGTGGCCGCCGAGACTATAAAAGACGGCCGCGACCCCTACTCGGTCGTGGCCTACCGTCCCTGCACTCTGGCGCCCTATCACATGGATGCCGGTCTGCAGGTCGAGACACCTTTGCCCGGCGCCACGGCTCTGCTGGTCGAGATGAAAGATTCCTACAACGGACGCATCGAGGATGCCGACAAGGCGCTCGACGCCATCGAGGCGGTATCAGTGATAACCAAGCAGATGTATATCGGCACAGAGGATGGCTCGACCAATCCGGGCTACCTATTCAACGTCGAGGCCTCGCTCAACAAATTCTTTATTATCACCAAGGGCTCAATACGACCGCTTGAGACAGGCTATCCTCCCTTTTATAATATGTATGAGGAATTCAGGCCGTCAAACAACCATCCCATGTACGGCGCCTACATGAGCATGGACGCAGGCATGCAGTTTCCGGTCGACCACAACTGCTCGACTATCATCGGGCAGGAACATGACATCATCATGTCGCCCGAGGGCGAGACAGGCCGATATGCCATCAATCTGATGTTCTATCTGCCCGATTATCGTTTTCTGGGTGAGACCCGATATAAGAACGAGGGCGACCACGTGTTCGAGTACTATTCGTTCTACGACAAAGATCACCAGCCCTACTTCTTCTTCAACAAAATTTTCGCCGAAGTCGACGGAGCTGTCAGGATCGACCCCGAGAATCACAAGGCCGGCGTTCCCGTGAGCTGGGTGTCGACATACAAAGACATCACCCGCTCGCAGGTACCCGAGCGATTTTTCGTCTACCGTGTGATTGACGATGTCGTGCAGAGCGACCCTGTGCCGGCCTCTGAGCTGATCGTGCGTCAGGACGACACGGCGCTGCACGACGACGGCGCCCTGGTGCGCTCTGCCAGCCACGATGTCAGCATATATGTGCTCGAAGACCAGTACGAGACCTCGCGCCGTGTGCGCTATGTGATCAAGGGTCGACGTCAGGGCAGCGAGTTCTCGTTTGTCGAGTCAAACACCGTCACCGCCGACATTCCCGGCTACACACGGTATGAGACTCTCAGCATTGTCATTGACGGGCAGCCCGTGTCGGCCTACGACATCAACAGACAGGTCAACGCATATGACAACGCCATAAACCTCACCGATCTGCCCGGCGCCGGCGGCCAGCGTCTGCTCAACGGCCATATCACCGTGCGCGACGGCGACCGCCAGGGCACCCGCTTTGAGCTGCGCCGCTATCTCCCCGGCAGCGACCTGTACACGATCGTGGCGACAATGGAGGTCACCGGTCAGGAGCCCGACAAGCTATGGGGCTCGGCCGACGATCCCAAGGGCGTGCATGTCTTCAACGGCACCATAACCTATCCCGAGGGTACCGACACCGAGGGCCTGCCTCTTACATCAAGATTCAAGTCTGAGATGGACCGCAAGAACCCTGCCAACGATCCGTTCATGCCCATAGTCGCAGTCGACGGTTCAAACGGCATAATCGTATCGTTCCGCGACCGTTTTGAGGCATCGACAGCCCGTGGCGAGCAACCGCGCGGCTATATCTACCGCATCGTCTATGAGGCGGCCGGCGAGATCGTGCCCGGCATGCATGGCACGACGGCCGTGTCAAACGCCGTGAGCGTGTCTGTCCCCGTGCGTCACCTTGCGGTAGGCTATGTGCCCTACTCGCTCGACGAGATCATTGCCGACAATGACGCCGAAACCCGTCTGCCGCTCAATCCGGTGGGACTGGCGATCGTCACGGCACAGAATCCGGCCATCACCGGTTATGAGATCACCGACGTCACCAAGAACCGGCTTGTGGCACGTGTGCGCCGCTCGCCCTCGGGTAAATTTGACATTTTCGCGATCAATGACAACGGTGTCGAGGACGGCTCGCTGAATCCGTCGACCACGCCCGCATATTCAGGCAAATTGCCCATACTGCTCAACAGCACTGTCGATATCGACGATGTTTTCGCCCTCACGATCATATACGGCAACGGAAACACCTACGGCAATATCTACTCCCGTCTCACGCCTGTGCCCGAGCCCCTTGTGATATCGGCTCCGCTCAATTTCTCTTCGCAGATCGACTACGAACGGGCCACATACAGCGGCGGTGTCGAGTGGGCCACCGCAGGACTGAACGTACGCCCGTGGCCGGCCTTCAATGATGATTCGGTCTACGGCATCTACGGCTACAACGTATGGGGCCGCCGGTCTGAGGATCCCGGCTACGACCTGCTCTACACACCCGACGGTCACTCGACATATACCGACGGCAACGACAGCGACGGGATCAACAGTCTCATATATGATTTTGACTCGCACCGGGCCACCACAGACAACCCCGTATCGCTCGATCACATCGTGCGTCTCTATGCAGCCGCACCCGCCGAACTGCTCATCGCCGATGACAATGCCGACACCGGATATGTCATCAACGAGACAACGGCACGTGCCTCTCTCGACACTACCGACAACTGGATCACCGGCGTCGAGGACATCACAGCCGCCCCCGACTGTGACGCACAGTACTACGACCTGCAGGGCCGTCTTGTCGATAATCCCGGCACCGGCGTCTACATCCGCCGGCAAGGTGAAAACACATCGAAAGTCCTGATAAAATAATCACACCGTATCAATTACAGCGGCGGCTGTGTCAATTCTGACACAGCCCCCCCGTTGTTTTTGGTCAGCCCGGGTGGCTTACCACCAGACGACCTTTCGGTCGCTGGTGTTTTATCCGCCCATCACCGGC
>JAUNGA010000039.1 GCA_030524765.1 Bacteroidales bacterium
ATATATGCCTTAAAAAGTTTTGACGTTGTATAAAATTAAGATGCGTCAGCCGTGGGTGATCAGTAAATACATATTGTCTATTTGGCGAGGAATACAGGGTAATTGTCGAGGTCGTGCCTGAGATATCGGGCAAGCAGCATGGCTTGAATGTGTGGCAGTAGTCCCAAGCGGATTTTTTCGTTGAGGAAGGGATGGATTATTTCGGCCCTCTTTTTGGCCTGCCATGCTGCGAGAAATTTCTTCAGACCTGAGTCTGTAAAAAGTACGGGGGCCGGATTGATGTCGTCATTATCGGTATGTATCATGAAGTCTGTATGGCTGATTTGTCGCGTGTTGATCATTGATAATACAAGTCGGTCAACAATGTATGAGCGCATTTCCTCCATAAGATCAAGTGCAAGCGAGTTGCGCCCCGGACGTAGAGTGTGCATGAATCCGGCGGCAGGATCGAGACCAACACCCTCAAGCGCAGAGACGCAGTCATTGGCAAGAAGAGAATAACCCATTGACAGCATAGCGTTGACTATATCTGTGGGTGGACGGCGTATGCGTTTTTTTAATGAGAAATAAGGTGACTGATTGAGAATAAGATATGGAAATGCATCAAAGTAGATTGCTGCCGCGCGGCCTTCGGCACCCCTCAATGATTCCATGTCTTGTAGTCGACCGATTGACTGATAGATATGTTTTAGTTGCAGGGATGATGATTCGACATTATCGACACCCGGCCTGTCGGGATAGTCACGAACGAAACGTCGGAGTGTCACTCTTGAGTTGAAGATCTTACCGGTAGTGAACAGGGATGAAATTTTAAGGCAAAACTGCGTGTCATGCAGCAAATCGAACTGTCGTTTTCTCAAGATAATGTTGCCATTGACCGGCCCACGGCACCGCGTTATGAATCTTCCTCGGGGCGAAAAGAATGCCAGCGACACGCCATTGTCTGCGCAAAGTCTCATCAATCCGGGACTTGCGCCTTGATAGCCGAATGTGCAGATTGACTCGATGTTGAGAATAGGTATTCTGAAAATCTCTTTTCCATCGAGCGAAACCACCACATTTGTGCCGTCTTTGCCAAGATAAGCATTGTCGGTGGTGACGTATAGGGTGTTTAAGAGTTTTTTCATTCTGTGAGTGATTCTTTGAGATATTTATCAGCACTTTTTCGGGAAATATCCGGCATGCACAGGTCAACCATTGAGCATGACCGACAGGCACTTTTTTTCTCGGCAGACGGTATAATGTGTGTCGAATCGATCTGATGCATCATAGATGAGATATATCTGACGTCTTCACGTAGTTTTGTGGAGATATTGATGTATTCACGGTGTCGCTCTTGCCAATAAAAAATTGCCGCGGTATCAATAGATATGCCAAGAATCTCTTCGAGTATCATGGCCTGGGCAGCTGTCTGTATGCGATCGCAGTCGCTGATCTTTCGACGTCCCCGTTTATATTCGACAGGCATTGCCGAGTATAATTTGCTTCGCAGCAAGGCCGCCTTTCCTTTGGGTGCAGATCTGAAGGGCTTTATCTCGACGGCATCCGCTATACCCGATAGGCCGAGATTTTCAGAGACGAGCCTGAAACCACGTAGTGTGATGATGTCAGAACCGTTGGTCTCGCGTGTAGCTGGATTGTCGACTCTGTCATGCAGCAGAGAACCTTCCATGGTGAGATTGTTGTCGATCCATGCCTGCTCGAGATGGATCAATGCCCATTGCCGGGGACAAAACACAAAGTGTTGTATCCCCGACAGTCGGAGCATCTCATCATCAGTATAGACGTGCATTTAGATCAAATCGTTCACGGTTACGCCCTGCGGCAGTCTGTCGCGGTCAATTGTGACAGTGTAGTCGTCGAATGAACGGGGAGTCTCGACAGACTCTTTTTTTGCGATTCTTACCAGATCGAAGAGTTTGTCGGCGGGAGCATTGCCGAGTTTTGACGAATGCTCAAACACGATGAGCCGACGGGCGGCCATAAGTCCGCGGGCGGCTGACCGGTCGGCATCAAACATGTTGCCGAGCGCCTGCCATAAGAGTTGCAGATCGTCAGAGTCAAAACCGGTCTGAGAGGCCAGGTTTGCACTTACAAAGCCATGAGCTACGTACAGGCCGTAGGGTACGGTGGCTTTGCGCCCCATCGTGCGCTCCTTGTCTTTGTCGCTTTCTTTTGTAACGGCCATGCGTGTGATCGAATGGCTCAGACTGACGACGGGATCGACAGAGCGTCCGAACGTGAGCTGTATGGGTCCTCGCACCTGACCTTGTTTATCTTTGGTCGCGATTACGGCTCCAAATGTGCGTATGTCGAAGTATCGGGCGCACAGGGCCTTTTTTGCGACGTCTTTTTGCGTGTTTTTGTCGGCTTTTGCGACCTCTTCGGTACGGTATATGTCTTCGACGCGGTTGTCAAGCACAGCCGCTTCCTGTATGAAGATGTCGTATGTGGGTATTCCCTCACGGGCGATTTCTACGTAGTTGCGTATCTTGCGTTTGAGGCAAACGTCGGTCACGAGGCCGTGGCCGGTCTCGGCGTCTACACGTGGGAGGTTTCCGGCGTCGGGGTCGCCGTTGGGATTACCGTCCTGAACATCAAAGAGGTATATGAAGTCGATGCGGTTTTGTAATTCTGCCATTGTAATGCTTTTTTAGAGGTTTATCAATTTTCTTTTTTTGTGAAGAGGTCGGTACGTTGATGGTAATATCCGACGAAGAAACGGCCCTGATCGTTTAGGTCGAGATGGGTGGGAAATCCATCGACGGGCAGTTTGTCGATGATCTCTTGTTTGAGCTGCTCGTAGAAAATACGGCTGCCCTCAGAGAGTTTGTCGGAATGATGGACGGATACGTTGAGCATGGACGGGAAAACTGCCGCCGGAGTAGCCGAAGCTGATCCCATGTAGCGCGAGCGTATAGAATCGCCGCTACCTGCATCTTTCTGGATCTTCTCGAGGACAGCCGTAAGACGTCCACAGAGATAGCCGGGATTGTCGTTGGTTTTGTCAAGCATTGTCTGTAATGGTTTGTTATTGGTTGAGTTATTGATTTTTCGGTTTATGTAGGCTTTCAATATTGCTGCCCGTTGGACAGAGACAGGATAGTCGGTCAGTTCGGCTCGTATGCGTTCGAGCGCCGATGTAAACAGGGGCACAGGATAAGGAGTGCCGTTGATAACCGCCTCTGTGACACTTTCGGCGAGTTTTGGGATCGAATCAGATAGTTTGCCTCCACGTGTTACGGCCGAAATCATAGAATATACGCCGACAAAAGGACGTCGCCTGTCGGGATGGCGATCATCTATGATCTCCATATCCCGCATATGCGAGAAAATCTTGCCGGCAAATTCGCGCAGAGTGCAATCCACCCATAGCACGGCGGCTATACGGCCGGTGTATGGGGCAAGTCCCAGAATATGGAATCTATCGTCAAGAGTTGTCGTTATGTCGCCTGAGAATATGCTCTTGAAAAGTTTCGAGACTTTGTCGACGTTCTTATCGGGATCAGGGACACTTTTATCAGGCAGCCCAAGCAAGAGTGCCACACAATCTTCGACCTGATGGTCAATCTCGCGGTCTCCGCTGCCCCAGAAAAGAAATATGCGTTCGCCGAGTCGGGCCTTGTTGCGCGAGTCTTTGCCCAGCAATTTTTTGAGTGCCGCAGAGAAAAGGGCCTCTGCTCCGGCCGATATCGGCGCATTGTATGTCTGACTCTTGCCGTATGAGTCATAACCGGATGATTTCTGGAATGATACCAGAGCCGCCATGGGTGAGTTGCCCGGAAGAGGCGTCGCTGTCGTTAGACGGACTATAGGCCCGTAATGACCGGTAACCAGACATCGTCCATTAATATTGTCGCCGGGATCATCATCCAAATCGAAAAACAAATTACTTTTTTCAGCGATCAGACAATCGTCTGTGTCAAGCCTGAAAGAGAAATTGCTTGCCAACGATTGTGAGATTTCTCCAAACAACGGATCAGCTGACATTGCGGCCAACCTTTCATCGGCATCAGACTCGAAAAATCTGACAAGAGCCACAATCGATCTGTCATCGGGGTGTCTTTCTGCGATTTCTTTGATTCGTGCGATAAACGCAATATTGCAGTCTTTGATATCGGAGCCTAAGCCCAGGGCATACTTTCCATTATCCCATAAGGTATTGGGCCGTATTACCTTACCGGACCGTTTTACACCTTTTGCAACCAAAAAAGATGCGCAATGCTTCTTGTCGATGCGTTTCGACTCAAATCGTATGAACCGGCCGTCAGCGTCGATGACCACGGCAAATTCTATCTCCTTGAGCTCGAGTCCCTCGGCCGGAATCTTATCGCCAAGCATTTTGGCATAGTCGTACAGGCTTTTGAGTATCATCGCAGTACCTCCTCGCTGTTAATGTCGGGAACTTCGATCACGCCATCGACCATACGCGCATTATAAAACATCGGGGGCAGCCCTTTGGTGTCGAAGTCGATGTCATACAACATAAGTCCGAAATCACGGGATTCTTTGAGCAGGTCATCGCCGTTTCTGGCCCCGTCGGGCAAAAGCCTGAAGAATGCCGAGCACTCGCGGGTGCCGAGATATGGCGTGGTAAAGCACTGGCCTTTGGCAGCCCGACGCTTGAACATATCATGATATTTGGCGGGATTCTCGTCCTCACCCGGCAAGCGTGAAGGTGATCCCGGCCGGCGTTCCGGCGGCAGGTAGACCATGCGGGCATAGATGCGGTATCGCACGTCGCGCAGCATGAGGGTGTTTTTCTGCTGACGTTTTTCGGTGGCGCATATCGGCCTGGCTTTTGCATTGCCGCTGCCGACAGCGCCAACTTCGTTGCGACGGATCGAGAACCATCTGATAGGATTGACCACCTCGATGCGTGTGATCTGCCACCTTATGGCCGGTTTCCAGAAGATGGCCTGAAAGATATTGCGTGCCGCCGACGGAGTAATCACGTCGTAGCTCATCCGCTCAACTTTCAGTTCCGGTCGTGTAAAGCAGGCATAGTCGCCCCATATCTCTATGCCGAACTCTTTGTCAAAATATTCCATGTGTATGTATTTTAGTGGATTATATCATTAGAGTTTCCTCGAGAAACTGATTGTCGGTGAGTAGTCCGGTGACTTTATTGTATTGTGACTCGAGGGGTATATAGTAGAATCCGTCGGCGGGTTGCTCGACAAGACCGGCGTTGGCGAGGTCGGCGAGCACATGCCGCTGTATGGTGACGCAATGTCGGCCGAGTTTGCGCGAGAGTGATCTTGAAGGCCCGTAATGACGCAACTCGGCGACGAGACCGGGCGCTCGCCCATAATTGACAATGACTGCAACACCTTTGTCATCGATGAGTCTGAATCGGTCGGCGGCCTGTTCGTAACAGCAGGTGCGCGGATCTGCAATCAGAGCCCCGATGCATCGTTCGTCAAACGAAGGAGTGTTGACATACAGCATGTGGTAATAATGCCGCATAGTCTCAGGCGAGAACCAATCGGCATCAGGCATCGTGTCGAGCAACCGTATCATTGCATCTGTCGCAAAACCGATGGCACCGCGCGGTCTGTCGTCGTCAAAGACGAATACATTTGCCGCGCCGGTGCTGATCAGGCCCTCACGATTACATCGCCCGGCTGCCTGCAGCAACGAATCGAGTCCGGCCATCTGGCGATATACTACCGGAAAATCGATGTCGACACCGGCCTCGATGAGCTGTGTCGATATTACTCTGACGGGTTGGGAAGTATCTTTGAGTATGTGCTTGATCTCATCAATAGTGTCAAGAATATGCGCCGGACACATCATCCTTGACAAATGATAAGAGGGAATGCCGTCATCAGGCAGCCCTTTGAAGACCTCGAATGCGCGCCGTCGGGTGTTTACTATACATAGCACGCGGTCGTGAGAGGCGAGTCTGCCGCAGATATCTGATATAGAGACAGGATCCCGGCAAATCTGCATGTCTGCTCGCCGCAATTTCAGGTGCAGGTTGAGATCCTGATCAACAATAGACCTCACCGCTCCTTTGTCGATCCCGACAAAAGCTGCCTGTCCCATGCCTTTATGTTCTCCCTCAAGCACAGGCAGACTGGCCGTGCAGAATAGAAAAGATGTGCCGAATAATCGGGCATAGCTCTTCATCGAATCGACAATGGGCTGCATAAATGTCAGTGGCAGCGACTGTGTCTCGTCGAGTATGACGATGCTGTCGCAGAGTGAGTGCAACCGACGGCATTTAGATGGCTTGTTGGAGAATATCGACTCGAACAGCTGTACATTTGTCGTCACCACGATGGGGGCATCCCAGTTTTCGCAGGCCAGTTTATTGGCATCACTCCTGCTCTCGTCAATCGCGCTGTGATGTTCAAGAACGTTGTCTTCGCCGAAAATGTCACGCAGGGTCTGCGCCGTCTGTACGATGATGCTTGTAAACGGTATGGCGATTATTATACGGTGTTTGCCGTGCTGTAAGGCGTGACTGATCGCCCATATTACCGAGGCGATTGTCTTGCCTCCGCCTGTGGGGACGGTGAGACTGAAAAATCCCGGTGTCAGTCTGCCGTTGGCGTCACACATCTGTTGTATCTCGCCACGCAACCGGTTGAGAGTGCTGTCGGGCCTGGCTGCGAGTTTTGTGCGGTATCGGTCGAGACGCTCTTTAAGGATGCGCATATCATCGTATCTGCCACGTAAGGCATAACGTTCGTGACTCATGAAGCGCTCAGTGTCAAGGCGGTCGGCGTCGATAAGACACGAGAACAGCATGCGTGCCATGTGCGATGACTCTGATGCGGACGGTGATACGGGCGGTAGCTCGAGCCGGGTATCGGGCAGGTTCCCGTCGACCCCGGTCGGTAATGGCTGTGTCAGTAAGTTCTCAAGCTCGTCGATGTCGTACAGCCCTCGATGATGCCCCGCTATGGCGTTTGACAGCCAATAGAGTGCATCGAGCCGATGTCGGTGTGAGACGATCGCTCCGGAAAGACTATGTGAACTCGAATCGTCAGATTTGGCGGTCGTGTCAAAACCTGATTGCCGGCGGATGTGGCACTGAAACCCGGGCCGCTCTTTGCCTCTGTCATGCAGGAGTCCGAGCAAACGCCCCCAACTCTCCATGCCAAACGCAGAAGCAAATCCGGCGGCAAGATCCGCTACACCCTCACAATGGTCATGGTTTGACTGTATGTGCCATTTGCCTGATTCTTCATGGTATATATGCGATATGATTTCAGGATCACCCATTTGATAATTATTTATGTCTATGGGTGCAAATATACGCACGGACGTACGAAAAAATCGAGCACATCCGTGTTAATAAATATTAATTACGCGTTTCGGAGCCGGATTACTTGCCTGCGAATTCGCGGGCAAGGGCCCGCAGGGCAGGAAGGTCGGCCGAGTGTAGGCGGCTGTTGATGGTGACGGCCGGTGAGATGACTGTCATATCTTTCATGCGGCCGAGGATGTCGGCCATGAGTCGTGCGGCAACGGGCGCCCACGAACCGTTCTCGACGAGGCCTACAGTGCGGTTGCAGAGTTTCTTGCTCTCGAGATGGTTGAGGAAATCGTGCATGGCCGGGAAAAGTCCGCCGTCATATGTTACCGAGCAGAGTATCACGCCGCTGAGGCGGAAGGCCTCGGCTACGGCATAAGATACGTCGTGGCGGCACAGGTCGAGCAGCACGATTTCGCCGGCATTCTCGGCCTCGAGTTTGGCTGCTATGCGTCGGGCTGCCTCGGCGGTGCCACCGTAGATTGATGCGTAGGCGACAAGGACGCCGTCGGTCTCGGGTTGGTAGCGGCTC
Organism: Bacteroidales bacterium; assembly: GCA_030524765.1. Lineage (GTDB taxonomy): Bacteria > Bacteroidota > Bacteroidia > Bacteroidales > Muribaculaceae > CAG-873. The sequence continues at coordinate 7,800 of JAUNGA010000039.1, forward strand.
CATTTGTCGTAAAGGGTCCAGTAGTGGGCGAGATTGTCGGTGAGGACAGGGCCGTGCAACGGCGCGATGACGCTGAATTCCAACCCGGTTAATTTTTTCATCACTGCCTGTACGCTTGCACCGAACCGGCCGACAATGTTGGTATAGTAGCGGCGTGCCTCGGTGTCCCAGGCATCGGTCGACGATGACATGGCGAATGAGCCGAAAGCGTCGGCCGAGAAGAGCACGCCGTCGGTACTGTCGAGGGTCATCATTACTTCGGGCCAGTGCACCATCGGGGCGGTGATGAATCGCAGTGTGGTGCGTCCAAGCCCGATTGTGTCGCCGTCGCCTACGATGTCGCAACGCGATGCGAAATCGACGTCTTCAAAGAAATTCTCCAACATTTTGAGCGCTTTGGCGGTGCAGGTGATGCGTATGTCGGGGTAACGGTCGATGATTGCGTGTATGCTGCCCGAGTGGTCGGGCTCGACATGCTGCACGATCAGCCGGGCCGGGGTACGCGCCGAGTCGGCGAGTGTGTCTTCGATAGATGCGAGCCAGTCGCCGCAGCGGCGTACGTCGACGGCGTCGATGATGGCAATCTGCTCGTCGTCGATGAGGTATGAGTTGTATGATATGCCGTTGGGGACGGGGTATTGTCCTTCGAAGAGGTCGATATTGTCGTCTTCGGCCCCGATGAATCTGATGTGCTGAGTGATCGATTGCATGACGATTGTATCTTTATCGGTATTTACGCTGCAAAATTACGTAAAATAGGGCGATACTGCAATATGTTGTGTCATCGTCCGGCGAATGTCTCTCGCAGTATGCGGGCGAAATGCTGTCGTTCGAGCCGGTGTATCTTGCGTTCGACATCGTCCGGTGTATCGTCGGCATCGACAGCGATGCGTTCCTGGGCGATTATCCGCCCTCCGTCGCATATGTCGCTGACGTAGTGTACGGTGATGCCGGTCTCAGTGTCGCGGGCGGCTACGACGGCCTCGTGCACGTGGCGCCCGTACATGCCTTTGCCGCCGTGACGTGGCAGCAGTGACGGATGTATGTTGACGATGCGTCCGGGATAACGGTTTAACAGGAATGACGGAATCATGAGCAGGAATCCGGCAAGAACGATGAGATCTACCGAATGTCTGTCGGTGATGGCAAGCATTGAATCGGGGTCGTTTATGCTTTCGCGGGTCATTATCTCGACAGGTACCTGCAGGTGTCGCGCACGCTCGATGACGCCGGCGTCGGGCTGGTTGGTCACGACGACGGCTACCTGCATTCCGCAGTCGGCCTGACGGAAATATTCGATGAGATTCTGTGCGTTTGACCCGTTGCCTGATGCAAAGACGGCTATGTTTCGGATTGTATTTGCTGATTCCATGGCGTAAAGATATGAATTTTTGTCGGATTGTGTGTCCGCTATCGGTCGACTGTCCGTTTATGGACAGCAGGGGGTAAGTGTAATACTCTGATATATTGATTGATGCGATTTTGGCACGGGATTTGAAATATAATATGGCATAATTGAAATTGTACGAACCAATGGACAGAGAAATAACAAAAGACGAACAGCGTCGCCGGGCATTGCGGCGCATAGCGGTCGTGGCGGCAGTCGCGGCTGTGGTGGTTGGCGGCGCGGTGGCGGCCGGACGGCTGATTGCTCCGTCGGTCGACGGTGCGACGCTGCGGATGGCCGATGTAGACCGTGGAGACATAGATGTGACGATCGCAGGCACAGGACGTGTCGAGCCGGCGTTTGAGGAAGTAATAAATTCGCCGTTGTCGAGCCGGGTTGTAGAGGTCTACCACCGCAGTGGCGATGTGGTCGAGGCCGGCACACCGCTGTTGCGGCTTGATCTCGATGCGGCACGTACCGATTACGACAGCCGTCTTGATGAACTGGCTATGCTGCGGCTGCAGTTGTCGCAGCTGCGGGCCAACAACCGCACGCGGCTGTCTGACCTGCGCAAGCAGATCGAGGTGGCGTGCATGCGGTTGCAGCGGCTCGATGCCGAACTGGTCAACGAGCGCTATCTCGACAGCATCGGCAGCGGTACCACCGATCGTGTGCGCGAGGTGCGGTTTAATCGTGATGCCGGCCGGCTCGAACTCGAACAGCTCGAGCAACAGCTTGCCAACGAGACAGACGTGATGGCGGCCGACGAGCGTCTGAAACAACTCGAAATCGATATAAAGAACAAGGATGTGGCCCAGCAGGCACGTACTCTTGGAGATGCCGAGATACGGGCGCCCCGTCGGGCTACTGTGACATCGATCGCCGACCGTCTCGGGGCCACCGTCTCGGCCGGACAGCAGATCGCCACCGTCGCCGATCTTGGCCACTATAGGGTGGATGCCCGTTTTGCCGACAGCTATGCGTCAGATCTCAAGGCCGGCGGCCGCGTGCGGCTGACCGTCAGCCGTAAATCTCTCGACGGTTTTGTGAGTTCGGTGTCGCCTACGGCCCGTGATGGCATGCTCGATGTGGTCGTGACGCTCGACTGCGATAGCGCCGATGTGCTTCGTCCCGGTGTCAAAGCCGATGTCGCCGTGTCAAACGGTCTGCGTGTCGATGTGGTGCGTATTCCCAATGCGGGCTTTTACACCGGTCCGGGCGACTACCGCCTGTATGTGCGTCGCGATGGTTCTGACGAGCTCGAGGTGAGACAGGTAAAACTCGGTGCGGCCGGTTATGATTATGTCGAAGTGCTGTCGGGGCTTGTGCCGGGCGATCGGATTGTCACATCGGGCACTGACAGATTCGGTAAGGAAACACGTATAAAAATCAAATAAAAGGATCTTGAAGATGATACAGACCTATTTCAGACAGGCATGGCGGCTGTTGCGGCAAAACAAGCTGTTCTCGGCAATATATATAGCCGGCACTGCCCTCACCATTGCCACCACTACTATTTTTGCGGTGATCTATTATGTAAAGATAGAGCCGATATATCCCGAAAGCAACCGGCACCGCACGGCATATCTGAGCCGGGCCCAGATGGATAACCGCGACGGCAAGTGGGCGTCGGTCGGCAGTGTCGGTCTCGATCTGCTGTATAAGCTGCGGGATGTGGAGGGCGTAGAGAAGCTGTCGGTCATAAAAGAGCATAGATGGCGAAATGATTATGTCGGTCTGCCCGGTAAAGACAATGACGTGCGCGCATATGTCAAGGGTGTCGATCCGCAGTTTTTCGAGATTTATGATTTTGATTTCAAAGATGGCCGGCCGTTCAGCGCCGCGGAATTTGAGAGCGGGGTGCATGCGGCGGTCATCACCGATGATCTGGCGATGCGTCTTTTCGGGACAGACCGCGACATCACAGGCCGTGAATTGCAGCTCAACTACGATACCTATCGCGTGGCCGGCGTAGTGCGTGGCGGCAGCTCGCTGACCAGCTGGTCGTTCGCTACCCTTTATATGCCCTATACATCGGTCAGCGGCTATGACAGACAGAGCACGCCTAATATGGGACAGTTCAAGGGAATCATACTCACCGACGACCTTGACCTGGTGCAGCGGGGCGTGGCCGAGATGACGCGGCGTTTCAACAGCTCGCAGGACGAGTTTGATCTGGAACTGTGGCAACAGCCGACGTCACACACGGCAATGGCCCTTTGCCCGGATCCGACTTCGTCATCCGGTATCGGCGGTGTGATATTCTCCCGGGGACTTATACTGTTGATACTGTTGCTGGTACCGGCATTGAACCTGAGCGGTATGATCTCGGGCCGTATGGAGACCCGTGGTGCCGAACTGGGCGTACGCCGGTCGTTCGGGGCCACGCGGCGCCATCTTTTAGGCCAGGTGGTATGGGAGAACATGGTGCTGACGCTCATCGGCGGTGTGCTGGGCTTGCTGCTCACATGGCTGCTGCTGTGGCTGACCTCGGGTTCGTTGCTGACATTGGTCGATGACCGTTTTGACGCTCCTGCGGCAGATCCCACGCTCACGCCCGATATGCTTTTCGCGCCGGCGGTATTCGGCATCATGCTCGTGCTGACAATTGTACTCAATCTGCTGTCGGCCATTGTGCCCGCCTGGATCACATCGCGTCGCCGGATTGTCAAATCGCTTAAAGAAAAATGATTATGGTAAAGATGATATTCAAAAATCTGTGGAACCGCCGCCGTCAGAACGCGTGGCTGTTTGTCGAGCTTATACTCGTCACGATACTGACATGGATCATGACCGATTACGTGACCGTCGGTATGGCCGACACCGCTTTGCCTATGGGCTATGACGTCGGGCGTCTGGTGCTGGTCGACGTATCGAGCCTGCCCGAGGCGTCGCCCGACTATAAGGCCGAATACGACTCGGTTGATGCCAACCATCGGGCTGTTGAGGCTATGATGCAGCATATGCGTGGTCTCGACGGCGTCGAGCGTGCGGCTTATATGGGCTCATGTCCTGTCATAGGCGGAACGTCAAACGTCAATACAGGCATGGGCATAGGCGAGGCAATCGATACGTTGGTGCATGGTGTCAATATGGTGATGTTCGAGCCCGATACCGAATTTTTCGAGACTTACGGAATCAAGGCCTCTGCCGGATCTCCGACAGCGGCCGAACTCTCGGCCCGCCGCATGTCGGATTATGAAATAATCATATCGCGTGAATACGGCGAGCTGTTCTGGCCCGGCGAGAATGCTCTGGGCAAACGTTTTCTGAACGAAGTCAAAGACGGCGACTCGATTTTCACCACCGTGACAGGTGTTGTGGAGGGCATACGCTGGATATCGCCGTTACGTTCGTATTGTGCCGTATTCTCAAACCGCGACCCATGGGGCGACCGTAAACGCCCCGTGTCTGAATTCCAGGTGGTGCTGCGGCTCGGCGAGGGCGTCGATCATTCTGATTTTCTGAACGCGTTGCGCGGCAACTCATCGTTGCGCGCCGGAAATTTCTTTGTCCAGACCGCTACCGACTATGTCGATCTGCTGTATAATACCGAGGAGCAGTATGGCATCCACACCGAGCGACGGCAGATGATGTTGCTGTCGGCCTTCTTTCTGCTCAATCTCATGCTGGGCACAATCGGCTGTTTCTGGCTGCAGACCAACCGCCGCGTAGAGGAGATCGGGGTGCTGCGTTCGTTCGGGGCCCGTCGCAGTCAGGTTACGTGCATGCTTGTCGCCGAGAGTGTGATTCTCACCGTCGCCGCCTTCATGATCGGTGCCTTGCTCTATCTGCAGTATGCCGTGCGCAACGGCCTTGCCGACGGCTTTGACGCCAATCAGGATTCAAACGTGATAGACAACTGGGTGCGTCATTTCGGCATGCACTTCACGATTATATCGGTCATCGTGCTCGCGATACTTGTCGTATGCGTCGTGATCGGCACTCTCATACCGGCCATCCGTGCCTCACGCGTCAATGTCTCTGAGGCGCTGCGTGACGAATAATCAATCATAAATCCTTAAAATATCAGCATATGTTATCAATCTCATTAAAAGATATCAATAAGATATACCGCACTAAATCAATCGAGACCACGGCTCTCGAGGGAGTAAGCCTCGACATCGATGAGGGCGAGTTTGTCAGTATCATGGGCCCGTCGGGCTGTGGCAAGTCTACTCTTCTCAATATCATGGGGCTGCTCGACACGCCGAGTTCGGGCACGGTAGAGATCTGCGGCCGCAACGTGGCCGGACTGTCAGACCGCGCTCTGGCATCAATGCGTAATGCGACCCTGGGCTTTGTATTCCAGAGCTTTCACCTTATCAACTCGCTCAGCGTGTTCGACAATGTTATGGTGCCTCTGATCTACCGCCGCAGTCCGGGCGACCGTAAGGCTCTGGTACGTCAGGCTCTCGAGCGTGTGGGGCTGAGCCATCGCATGGGGCACATGCCCTCGCAGCTGTCGGGCGGTCAGGCACAGCGTGTGGCCATAGCCCGGGCCATCGTGGGCGACCCCGCGATCATCCTTGCCGACGAGCCGTGCGGCAATCTTGACTCACATATGGGCGCCGAGATCATGGGGCTGCTGCACAGTCTCAACCGCGACGAAGGCCGTACCATCGTCATGGTGACACACAACGACGAGCAGGCCCGCGGCACTGACCGGGTGATACACTTTTTTGACGGACGTCGCGTAAAATGAACCGGTTCATGATAATAGCCGTCATGGTCGCTCTCGGTGCCACAGGTATCCGCGCCGGGGAGCGTACCGTGACTCTCGACGAGGCTGTGGCTATGGCCCGGGCCCGCAGTGTCGACGCGGCCGTGGCGGCCAACGAGTTGCGTTCGGCCTATTGGGAGTACCGTACCTACCGGGCCAATCTGCTGCCCGAGGTGACGCTTACGGCCACGGTGCCGAGCTACACCAGGCGATACAGCTCGTATCAGCTCGACGACGGATCGTACACCTTTTTGCGCGACAACAACATAATGCTCAACGGCGCCCTCACCGTAACCCAGCGTATCTGGGCCACGGGCGGCACGGTGTCGGTCACCTCGTCGCTCGATCTGGTGAGGCGGCTCGGCGAGGACGGTTCGTCGCGGTATATGTCTGTGCCCGTTGCCGTGAGGCTGTCGCAGCCTGTATTCGGGGTCAACGATGTGCGCTGGGACCGCCGTATCGAGCCGGTGCGCTACCGCGAGGCGCGGGCCGCCTATATCAGCGCTACCGAGCAGGTGGCCATGAGGGCGGTGCAATACTATTTCGATCTGCTGTCGGCGCGCGAGTCGCGTTCGTCGTCGGCTCAGAATGTCGGGAACGCCGAGAGGCTCTACGAGACGGCCAAGGTGCGCCGCTCGATGGGCTATATCAGCGAGAACGACCTGATGCAGATCGAGATCAATCTGCTCAACTCGCGCTCGGCGCTCACCGAGAGCGAGAGCCGGGTGAGGGCATGCATGTTCGCGCTGCGGTCGTTTCTCGATATGCCCGATGATGTCGATATAGTGCCTGTGGTGCCCGATGCGGTCGACGCGCCTGATGTGGATTATGGCGAGGCACTGGCCCGGGCGCTCGACAACAACGCCATGTCGATGAATATACGTCGCCGACAGCTCGAGGCCGATTACGAGGTGGCGAAGGCCCGCGGCGACCTGCGCCGTATCAACCTTTTCGTGCAGCTGGGCTATACCGGCACCGACCGTACGGCCGGTGCCGCATACGGCAATCTGCGGTCAAACCAGGTGGTCGAGGTGGGCGTGTCGCTGCCGTTGCTCGACTGGGGCAAGCGCCGCGGGCGTGTCAATGTCGCCCGCAGCCGTCGTGACCTTGTGGCCGATCAGCTGCGCAAAGAGCAGGCCGACTTCCGTCAGGACCTGTTCGTCCTGGTCGAGCGCTTTAACAATCAGCGGGGACAGCTGGCCCTGTCCCTACGTGCCGACGAGATCGCCCGACGCCGCTACGAAAGCTCGGTCGAGACATTTCTTGTCGGTAAAATATCGGCGCTCGACCTCAACGACTCGCAGGAAAACAAAGACTCGGCCCGGGCCAAGTATCTCGACGAGATGTTCTACTACTGGTATTATTTCTATCAGCTGCGCAGTGTCACACTGTGGGATTTTACGGGCACACGCCCTGTCGACGGCGATCTCGAGCCGGTCATAAGGCGATAGACATTATAATTAACAGTTAAACGGTGATCTATATGATTTCGGCGAATCCGAAAAAATATTATCTTTGCAGTGCGATATGATACTGATAATCGACGATGATCCTGCCATACGTGTCTCGCTGTCGCTGCTGTTGCGACGGTCGGGCCATGAGGTCAAGGCTGTGCCCGGCCCTGCCGAGGCTATGGCGGCGGTGCGTGCCGTCGCGCCTGCGCTGGTGTTGCTTGATATGAACTTCTCGCGATATACCTCGGGCGAGGAGGGTCTCACGCTCTTGCGTCAGATCAAGATATTCGCTCCGGCGGTGCCGGTCATTCTCATGACAGCCTGGGGCAGTATCGATCTGGCGGTCGAGGGCATGCGTGCCGGTGCATTTGATTTCATCACCAAACCGTGGGACAACCGCCGGTTGCTTGACCGTATATCGGTGGCTCTCGATATGACAGGCCGTCCGGCATCCGGTCAGACCGGCCATGCGTTTGACCGCGGCGGTATTGTCGGGGCGAGCGCCGGCCTGCGCCTTGTGCTCGAGACGGCCGAGCGTGTGGCTCCGACCAACGCCCCGGTGCTCATCACAGGCGAGAGCGGCACAGGCAAGGAACTTGTGGCCGAGGCCATACACCGCAATAGCCGCCGGCGCGACCGTCCGTTTGTCAAGGTCAATCTGGGCGGTCTGCCGCAGTCGCTCTTCGAAAGCGAGATGTTCGGCCACTGCAAGGGGGCCTTTACCGACGCGTTGACTGATCGGGTAGGGCGATTTGAGGCTGCCGACGGCGGAACGATCTTTCTCGACGAGATAGGTGAGCTTGATCTCACCTGTCAGGTCAAGCTGCTGCGTGTGCTGCAGGAGCAGTCTTTCGAGCCGCTTGGCAGCAGCACCACGCGCCGCATTGATGTGCGTGTGATCTGTGCCACCAATGCCGATCTGCCGCGCATGGTGGCCGAGCGGCGTTTCCGCGAGGATCTGTTCTACCGTATCAATCTGGTCAACATAGAGTTGCCGCCGTTGCGCTATCGCACCGACGACATCGCGCCGCTGGTGACCCACTTTATCGCGGCCGCCGCCGGGGCAAACGGTCTGGCGGTGCCTGCCGTGACATCCGACGCCATCGCATGGCTGCGCACCTTGCCCTGGCCGGGCAACATACGCGAGTTGCGCAATGTGGTCGAGCGCACATTGATTGTCAGCCGGGCCGACCGGCTCGATGTCGGCGATTTCCGCAATGCGTCGCCCGGCATGTCGGCAGCAGCGCGGCCGTCGGCATCGCCGGCCGGCACACTTGATCAGCTTGAGCACGACCGTATCGCCGAGGCCATGCGCCGCCATGCAGGCAACATATCGCGTGTGGCCGCCGAGCTGGGCCTGAGCCGGGGCGCATTGTATCGTCGACTCGATAAATTCGGATTCCGCCAATGAGATTGCGTGCTCTCTTTGTCGTGATGGCCGTGTTGCAGACGGCGGTGTGTGTTACGGCCGTCATCGGGGGGCTGCATGTCGGTACGGCCTTGTTTTACGCACTCGAGGGCCTGACCCTGTTGAGCCTGCTGTCTCTCATATTTTTTTATAGACGTCTGATACGCCCCCTTGATTCGCTTGCACGGGGGCTCGACATGTTGCGCGGGCAGGACCGCACCACTCGCCTGCGGCATGTCGGTCAGCCCGATGTCGACAATATATCCGACACATTCAACGAATTGCTCGATACGCTCAAGGCCGGTCGCGTGCAATACGAAGAACGCACCCGTTTTGTCGATCTGCTTATCACTGCCGCACCGATCGGGGTGGTGATCCTTGACTATGACGGCCGGGTGACACTGACCAACCCTGCTGCCCGACGCCTCGTGCCCGACGACACATTGCTCAGGCAGATTATCGACAGCCTGGCTGTGGGCGCTACCGTCGACCGTCTGACCGACGGTGGGGCGACCTTGCGGTGCAGCTGCCACACGTTTATTGACTGCGGTGTCGAGCACCGTTTTTATCTCGTCGAGGATATCACCAACTCGGTCGCGGCCGCCGAGCGTGCCGCCTATGAGAAAGTCATACGCATAATATCGCACGAGGTAAACAATACCGTGGCAGGCATCGGCGCCGCCATTGATGCCGCCCTGCCGGCCCTCGGCGACCCCGATGCGGCTGCCGACGTGGCCGAGGTGCTGACGTCATGCGCCGTACGCACCGACAGCCTTGCCCGTTTTATAAACCGGTTTGCCGAGGTGGTGCGCATCCCCGATCCGCAGCGCATGCCTATGGGGCTGCGTGACTTTACAGCCCGTAACGCGCCGTTTCTGCAGAGCCTCGGTGTGGCCTCGGGCGTGAGAGTGGTCATCGAGCCGGCTGAGATTAATCCGGAGGTGAACATAGATGCGCCCCTTTTGGGGCAGGCGCTCGTGAATATCGTGAAAAATGCCGTCGAGAGCGCGTCATGTCGTGGCGGGGCGATCGTGACTGTCGCGATTGACCGTCGCGACGGCCATCCTGTCATCGAGGTCACCGACAACGGGCCGGGCATAGACCCCGATAAAGCGCGACGGCTTTTCACACCGTTCTATACCGACAAGGTGGGCGGTCAGGGCATAGGTCTGACATTTGTGCGTGATGTGGTGCGCCGTCACGGGGCCACATGCCGGCTTGTCACCGGCACCGATGGTCTTACACGGTTTACAATTGTTTTCTGACAGACACAAGCGTCCGTCTCATACCTGAGATCCCGACTTTTTTGAAAGATTTTTTGCGGATTTAACACTGTGTTATGCCCCATATATCAGATTTTTAGCTAATTTTGCAGCACAAGATTCGATCATACAATAAATCAATCATATAATCATTTATGTATCAACAATTTACCCCCCCATGCAAATAAGAGGGTAGAGCGGCTTTTAGTCGCCTTAGGGCTTCATTCCTCTTTCTGTCGGCGCAATGCCGGATGGGGTGTTAAAAATCTGAGACAAAAGTTATTGATCCCGGCGGTAGTGCTGACATGCCTCACGTCGGCGGCCCATACCTTCGAGGTGGACGGCATATACTACAACAGGACCTCAGACAACACCGTTGCCGTCACTTTTAAAGGGGATTATAGTGCGCAGAACTATAATGAAGACTATACCGGATATGTCAACATCCCTGAAACAGTTACCTATCAGGGAACGACCTACACCGTGACTGCCATCTGGCCAGAGGCCTTTTGGGGATGTTGGAAGATGACGGGCATCACTATCCCAAAAACCGTAACCGACATCGGTCAGTTTGCCTTTTGTGACAGTAATGTTGAGAGTGTCACTATCCCCGAGGGAGTGACCAAGATATGTGCACATACTTTCGACAGTTGCTTTTTGACGAGCATCAATATCCCCGAATCCGTAACGACCATAGAAAACTACGCATTCTCCTCGTGCACGTACTTAACGAACATCACTCTCCCCAAGTCCCTGACATCCATCAACGAAGGTGTTTTTTCTTATTGTAAACGCTTGACGAGCATTACTATCCCCGCTGGCGTGACCTCAATCGGCTCAATGGCTTTTTGGTTCTGCAGCGGCCTGAAGAGTGTCACCTGTCTGCCCGATAATCCTCCGGGATGCAGCTCGAATTCCTTCAATGGAGTCGACATGGCGGCGTGCACGCTTCATGTTGCAAACAATATAGAGGCCTACCGCAACGCAGAGCCCTGGAATGGATTCGGCAACATAGATTATGCACCGGACAACGGCCGCGGTTTCAAGGTCAACGGCGTCTACTACGTAAAGAATGCCGACAACGCCTCGGTCACCGTCACCTTCGATGGCGACAGCTACAGCGCGGTCGCAAATGAATACACCGGCGCGATCAACATCCCGGCGACGGTCTCCTACCGCGGAGCCACCTATACTGTGACCGGCATCAGCGCCTCGGCCTTCCGCGACTGCAGCGGACTGAAGAGCATCACCATCGCCGAGGGCGTTCCCTCGATCGGCGCGAATGCCTTCGAGGGGTGCACCGGCCTGACGAGCGTCACGCTGCCCAACTCGATGACCGAGATCGGCGCCTCGGCTTTCCGCAACTGCAGCAGCCTGCAGGTGCTCGAACTTCCCGACGCGCTGACCGTCATCAGCATGGGTCTCTTCGACCGGTGTACCGCCCTTAGAAGCGTCAAGATTCCCGCCTCGATCACCACCATCGGCCGCCACGCCTTCTGGGGTTGCTCCAATCTCACCGACGCCCGCCTCCCCCTGAATACATCGCTGACCACTATCGACGAGATCGCATTCTACGGCTGCAGCAAGCTGCAGTCGTTCGATATCCCCGCGAGCGTGACCAAGATCGGCAAGGGCATCTTTAAGAACTGCAGCGGCCTTAGATATGTCACCTTCCCCAAGACTCTGACCTCTGTCCCCGACGAGACTTTCTGGGCTTGCAGCAGCCTGTCGGGCTTTGACTTCCACGAGGAACTGACCTCAATAGGCCAAAATGCCTTCCGGGGCTGCAGCAGCCTGGAGAACGTCACTATCGGCGAGTCGTTGAGTAATATCGGCGACAACGCCTTCATGGACTGCACCGGCCTCTACAGCCTTGTCCTCCCCAAGAGCGTGACCCGGATCCCGAACTCGGCGTTCCAGGGCTGTACGGGGCTTAAGTTCATCTTCAGCTATGCCGTTAACCCTCCGAGCGTTGGCTCGCAGCCGTTCCAGGGAGTTAACAAGAGTATCTGCATGCTCTTCGTTCCCGAGAAATCGGTAAACGCCTACAAGGCGGCCAAC
>JAUNGA010000040.1 GCA_030524765.1 Bacteroidales bacterium
ACTCTTTCTATAACTGGATAATGTTTAACCCGTCCAACTTTTTGGGGTCACTTCATTGTGGCCGGGGCGCTGTCTCAGTTATGTAATTCGGTAATCAATAGTTCCACTGGCAGGCAATCATTGTCAGATTGGGGCAGGCCTGGGTGCGGAGGTCGGTGATCATGTTGAAGCGGCAGTTGATGTAGGTCAGTGCCTGGTCAAATGATACGTCAAGCATGGTCAGCTGGTTGTTGTTGCAAAGCAGGCGCTGCAGGAAGGTCTGATTGCTCAGGGTCAGCTGGGTGAGGTCGTTGTAAGAGCAGTCGACGAATACGATGTTGGGGCAGCTCTCAACCTGGAACGAGGTCAGGTCGTTGTAAGAGCATACGATGTCGAGCAGAGCGTTGCAGTCGCGTACGGCGAGTGACTTCATATTGTTGTCAGAGCAGATCAGAGCGCTCAGCGAGGGCAGTCCCGAGATGATGAGGTTCTGCAGGTTGTTGTCGTCGCAGTTGAGATTCTGCAGCCCGGTCAGGCCGGCGAGAGTCAGAGAGGTGAGCTTGTTGTATCCGCAGTAGAGATTCTTCAGTTTGGCGCAGTCACTTACGCTGAGGGTCTCGAGGTGGTTTGACTGGCAGTTGAGGGTCTCAAGAGCAGGTGCACCGCTGAGATCGAGAGCTACAAAGTAGTTGCTTGCACAGTTGAAGTTTTTGAGCGCCGGGATTTCAGCGAGGCTGATCTCGGTAAGACGGTTGTTATTGATAGTGAGTTTGGCGAGAGCGGGACACTGGTCAACCGAGAGTTCGGTGATACGGTTGCGCGAAGCGTTGAGCTCGGTCAGTGCGGGATCGTTTGCAACTGTGAGAGCGGTAAGGGCGTTGCGCGACACATCGACCTTTACAAGAGCCTTAAAGCCCGAGAGGTCAAGAGTACCGGCAATTTTCTTGCCTTTCCAGTCGATAGCGGTCACATGTCCGTTTGCCACGGTGACACCCTCGATCGAGGCGATATCTTTGGTATTGGTGACACGCAGGGCTTCGGCGTTTGTGGTTGCTTCCTGGGCAGGCTGCGCCAGAAATGCCTGAAGCTGCTTCAACTCATTTTTTGCTAAACTCTGGGCCGATGCGGCCATCGAGCATAAAGCAACAGCTAAGAATAATGCGATTTTTTTCATATCTGTTTAAGTTTAGGTGTTTGTAAGTCGTTTAAGTTAAATTTCTAACAACCCGGGGTGCGAATTGGTTTGACAGTTGTTAAGTTTTTTGTAAATTTGTGGAGATAAATTTTATCATTATACCATGAAACTGAAATCGATATTGGTGGCGATCGCCATCATCTGCGCCGCACATACCGCATGGGCACAACGTTTCGCGGTGCTGAGCGATGTGCATGTGACCCCCGGCAATGCCTGTGATAAATATTTGCGCGAGGCTGTCGCCGAAATCAATGCCGGTGATTTTGATCTGGTGGTGGTCAACGGTGATCTGACCAATGAAGGTAGTGACGCCGAACTCGCCAACGTAAAGTCGATTCTTGACGGCATACGTCACCGACTGGTGGTGTTGCCCGGTAATCACGAACTCAACTGGAGCCAGAGCGCTACCAAGACCTTCTTTGATCTGTGGGGCAACGACCGCTTTGTGACTGAGGTCGACTCGCTGATTGTGGTCGGTATCAGTTGTGGTCCGTATATGAAGATGGGCGACGGACATATCAAGCAGGAAGACCTGCATTGGCTGCGTGCCACGCTCGACGAGCGCGTCGTGCCGGGCAAGAGGGTGCTGTCGTTCAATCATTATCCCTTGCAGGCAGATCTCGACAATTGGCAGGAATACGTCAATACATTGTCGGCCTATCCGGTGATCGGGCATATCAACGGTCATTACCATACATGGAAACATTATATGGCGGGCGATATACCTGCGGTGATGACCCGTGCACTCGATATGCGCAACGGTACTTACGGCTATGCGATAGTCGAGGTCGGTCCCGAATGGGTGCATGTATATAACAAAAATATAGGAGACGACAGAGCCGTGCCGATGCTGGCGTTTGCCGTACCCGATGTGACAGATATGGCCCTTGTGAGCTATCCCGACAATGAGTGGTCGCAGCCCGAGGGTTTTGAGATCAAAAAGGTGTGGACCGACAGCGCGTCAGTGTTCACACGCCTGGCTTTTGATGACAGGAATGTCTATTTCGGTAACTCTCTGGGACAAGTCAAGGCAGTCGACAAGACTACGGGGCGTCAGATGTGGAGTGTGCCTACCGGAGCGTCGGTATTCTCTCGTCCGGTGGTGCTTGATAAGGGACGTATCGCCTTCCCTGCTGCGACAGGTATTAAACTGGTGTCGGCCGATGGCAGGAAAGTGAGTGAGCTGCCTTCGCGCGAGGGCCCGTATGTGGCAGACGGACTGATGACACCCCGTGGCTGGGTGCAGGGCGCCTATAAGCGTATCGAGATGCGCGACCCGCGAACAGCCCGCCTGCTCTGGACTTACGACTCGCTGTTCAATTATTGTCAGGCCGCTCCGGCGGTCGATGGCGATGATCTGATATTCGGCGCCTGGGATACCAATCTGCGCTGTCTCGATCTCAAGACAGGCCGTCTGAAATGGGTGTGGAACAACGGTAAACCGGCAAATATGCTCGGCCCGGGCAATGTGGTGCCTGCCATCACAGCCGAGAGGGTCTATATTGTAGCTCCTGACCGTTATATGACTGCAATCGACCGGACGACCGGAAAGACTTTGTGGCGCGACAACAGCCACCGTTATCGCGAGAGCATGGGTATCAGCGCTGATGGCACTCGGATCTATGCCAAAACGATGGATGGTGATCTTGTTGCAGTCGATGCGACTGTACCCGTATTCAAAGAGCTTTGGACAGTCGATATGGGACTTGGCTATGAGCATGCGCCCTGCATCGTGCTTGAACATGATGGTGTGGTATATGCAGGCTCGAGGCGCGGAATTGTGACAGCTGTCGACCCGTACAACCGTACTGTGCTGTGGAGCCTGCCTCTGGGCGTGAGCGAAATCAACGGCATCGATCTCGATGCAGCCACTGGCGACATCTGGGTGAGCCTGATCGAGGGCACGGTGTTCCGTATTAAAAAGCTATAAGAGATATAATAACCGATACAAACGGCCGGCTGACAACTCAGCCGGCCGTTTGTATCGGTTATTATGAGAGATTAAGATTATGCCTGGGGTGCGGCCTCGATGGGCTTGGCTTCCCAACCCAGAGCGCTGGCGCCGAGCACGGCTGCATCAGCCTCTTTGAGCTCGCTGAGCAGTACTTTGGGTTTGCCCTTGAAGCATTTGAGCATGCTCTTGTCCATGGCGTTGCGCAAAGGCTTGAGCAGGAGCTCGCCTGATTTTGCAAGTCCACCGAAGAGGATGAATGCTGCGGGCGATGAGAATACGGTCATGTCGGCCATGGCCTCGCCAAGTATGGTGCCGGTATATTCAAACACGTCCTGAGCAAGCTTATCGCCGTTCATGGCTGCATCATACACATCTTTAGATGTGATCTGGTCGATATCGAGATTGCGCAGCAGCGAGGGCTCGGTGCGGATTTCGAGGAACTCGCGTGCGGTGCGGGCCACGCCCGTAGCCGAGCAGTATGCCTCGAGACATCCCGTGCGACCGCAACCACAGAGACGGCCGTTGTTGCGTTTTACGATCATGTGGCCGAGCTCACCGGCAAAGCCGTCGTGGCCGTAAACCACCTGTCCGTTGATTACAATACCCGAGCCGACACCGGTGCCGAGGGTGATCATGATAAAATCTTTGAGGCCTCGGGCAGCGCCATAGGTCATTTCGCCGATCGCAGCGGCATTGGCGTCGTTGGTGATAGCCACCGGTACGCCGAATTTGTCACTGACAAGCTTGGCCAGAGGTATGGGGGTGGGCCAGGGCAGATTCACACCGTCCTCGATGGTACCGGTAAAGTAGTTGGCGTTGGGAGCACCGATGCCGATACCGTTGATTTTGTCGGTCGCATCGTTGGCCTCGATCAGACGAGTAGCCTCGGTGTATAATTCGTCCAGATAATCCTCTATTTTGCTGTGTTTTGCGGTTTTGATAGACGCACTTGCGATTACAGAGCCACGGGCGTCAACGATACCGAATACGGTGTTTGTTCCGCCGATATCAATGCCCAGAACATAGGGTTTCATGTCGATTGTTGTAGTTTTAAATGGTTATTTTTCAGATTTAATGACAAAGGTAAGAAAAACCGCCTAAGATGCAAAAATAAATGTAAAGAAAAAGCTCATAACTTAGAATATAATATCCCGGAAATATTTTGACAACGTTGTCAAATCGGGCACGTAGGCGATTGGGTATGTAACTTTGCATTATCAAATCTTAAATGAAATGAAAAAAGAATTTTATAATCTGATCATCCTTGACAAGAGTGGTTCGATGATGACAATCCGCAATCAAGCTATCGCCGGAGTGAATGAGACAGTGGGCACAATCAGGCACAGTGCCAAAGAGACTGAGACTGTACAAATGGTCTCGTTGATGACTTTCTGCGGTTGTTCGATGAGCTATCCTGTGTGCAACCGGCCTGTGGAAAGTGTGCAGACTATTACAGAGGCTGATTATGAGCCATGCTGCACAACCCCGCTATACGATGCGATCGGTAGCGCATGCACGACTCTCAAGCGGGAACTGGCCGGGAAAGACAACGCTTGTGTGTCGGTGACTATCATCACCGACGGTTATGAGAACTCGTCGCGCGAATGGACTGCCGGTTCGGTACGTGCGCTGATTGACAGTCTTAAGGCCGAGGGCTGGCTATTTGCATTTATTGGCGCTAATATCGATGTCAAAAAAGTAAGTTTTGAGCTTTCGATTGACAATTCGCTGTCATTTGTGGCAGACGAGGAGGGCACAAGGGCTATGTTCTGTCGCGAACGCGAGTCGCGTAGACTATGGACTAAAAGCGTAGCATCGGCGTGCTGCATGGATCCATCTCTCAACAAACACTATTTCTCTCCCGACGGAAAAGATAATAAATAAAGATTATCAGAGCGTATAACGTCACGCCGGCCGCACGCCGGGTGAAGAAGTAATGATGCAACGTGTGGGAAAACAGTGCTGCATACCATACTATTGGTCCGGCTGCGATAAGCAAGAGATAACCATATTGATCGATTCGTTTTCTTATATTAGGCCTGCGGAGATAGCTAAAGATACAAAATGATATAAATAATACAGCAGTTATAATAGCAGTTATAAAAGTTGTTTTATGAAAACTTGTTATTAGAGAGATTGCACTATTTACCATTGGATCATCACCCGCAAAGCTGCGGAAAACGACAGTATTGATCGCATCACTGAATATATCGGGTGATATAAGCCATGCTACAAGAATCCATTTGCATACCCACATAAGCGCATAGCCGGTGACCCAGCAGAGCGAGAGACATATTACAGCTTTTGTCTTTCGCTCTGTTGTGTTGATGGCACAGAATATGATCAGTGGCATACCCCATGTGAGCATTGGTGCTGTTAACAGGTCAGTGAATGAGGTAAAAGCCCCTATGGATAAGAAAAAACACATAGATACTGTTTTACTCTGACTTAATCTGGGTATTGTAAGCAATGCAAGTGTCGAGACAAGAAAAATATAGAAAACTGACGTATAATGCATGCATAGTGGTACTAACATTATGTCGATGAACAGCAGAGTCACTATAAATCCCCAGAAATAAATGCGTGGCAACTTGCGCCATATCATGATCAGCACAAGCACCGACAATGCAAACAGTATGACATAATTGATTATGCGTATGCCACTGTGGTCTGTTACGGTCAGCAGTGGCCTGAGCGTGACGGTGTATCCATGCCAGTAACGAGCGTAATGGCCTTCTTCTCAGTGAATTTCTCTGATATATTCGTTGTATAAGTATTCGAAGGGCAACATGCCGGGATCGTAATACATTTTGGATGCCACTGCGTCGCTTAATACATTTGTACGCTCTATCCCGTACGACTGATTTATCATGATCGCGTCAGAATAGTTGTCGAGATAGAAATTGGTTACAGGTGTATTTATCTTCAGATAGTTCCCTTCATCGTACAATGATAAAATTGATGAGCGTACATTGTCAGTGAGCGCTTCGCGTGGAATCGACGCGCTGAGCATCGACAGACCCAGAAAAAGGGCCAGCAGTGTGAGGAACGTTATGGCAAGAGCGGAGAATCTGCGCATTTCGAGATGATCGATGATATATGAATCAGCCGCGGTCTGTCGGACCGCGGCTGATCGGGAGATGGTCTGATTTATTTGGTCAGGCCCGAGTAGTCGCGGCTGTAGCGCAGCATCTGGGGCATATAATCTTCGGTGTAGGTGACGGTGACGTCGGTGATGTTACCGTTGTCATCGAATGTGGCAGTATATACAGGGTTGACAAAGCCTTTGTATGGCGCGATGTCAAGCTTGGCATAGCGACGCAGAACCTCGTCGTGCAGCTTGCGATTGACCTTGACGGCATATTTCTCAACAAGTGCCGCCCCTGCAGCATAGTCGCCCTCGCTCTTGATACGTTGTATTTCGCCGAGCAGCTGACCGAAGAGGTCGCGCAGTTTGCGGTAATCGTTGATTTTGACATATGTCTTGCCGCCGCGACGCACGAGCTCTATCACTTTGTCTTTTTTCCCGTGCTCGTATGCCCATGCAGCGATGAGCTGACGGTTGCGCATGTGTGCCTCCTCGATGTCTTTGCCCGGCTCGATACGCATGAGCTGGGTCATTAGGCCATTGAGAATGTATTTATAGTATTCGGCCTGATAGGCGTCGGGATTGTCGAGCAGACCGAGCTCTACGAGTTTGGGATCGGCAAGATAATATAGCGCGAACAGATCGGCTCGGGCTTCTTCGAGTGTCGAGCCATGGGCTTTGAGCGCATCGGGATCGACACCCGGCAACAGCCGTCCCGAGCCGTGACCAAGGCATTCGTGCAGGTCGGTATGCAGATTGTCGGTGAGGAAAAGATACCGGTCGAGCAGTTGGCGTGTAGGCTCATCGATTACAAACTCCTCGTTGAAGCCATTACCGTGCGAGGCCTCGTCGTAGGCCTGGGTGATGTTCTCGAGGGTTACCGATTTAGAACCATGCTGTGCACGGATCCAGTTTGAGTTGGGCAGATTGATGCCGATCGGGGTTGCGGGATATGAGTCGCCGGCAAGTATTGCCGCGGTAATGACCTTGGCCGACACACCTTTTACCTGCTCTTTGCGGAAGCGGGGATCAACAGGTGAGTTGTTTTCAAACCATTGTGCATTTGTCGACAGAGTTTCGGTGCGTGCGCTGGCGGGAATATTCTTGAAGTTTACAATTGATTCCCACGAGCCGGTCATGCCCAGAGGATCTCCGTAACTTTCGATAAAGCCGTTTATGAAATCTACCTGCGAGTCGGTGTCTTCGGCCCAGCGGATCGAGTAGTCATCAAAAGTGGCGAGGTCGCCGGTCGTATAATAGTTGATAAGACGGGCAATGACAGCTCGCTGGGCATCGTTCTCGGCGTATGCCATGGCTTTTGTGAGATTGTCAACGATATGTGCTATGGCGTCAGAGTACAGGCCGCCGAGCTTGTAGACCTGCTCGACGACTTTGCCGTCGGCATTCTTGACGACTTTGCTGTTCAGACCGTATGACACCGGGGTGGCGTCATCGGGATTTTTGAGGGCGTTGTAATATGTCTCGACCTCGGCCTGGGTCACACCATCGTAAAGGTTGTTTGCCGATGTGAGGATCAGATCCTGACCTTCGGCCTGGTTGACACGTTTAGGAGCGACCGCCGGGTCAAAGATAGCCGCCATCACCTCGGCCTGCACGGGCGTCCACGCTCCGGCGGGTAGCTTTGCCACCTGAGCCTCGAGCCATTCGCGCGAAAAGCCGGGTGTAAACTTGTCCATAGAGTAATGGTGATGTATGCCGTTGGCAAATTCGACCTGACGGATATATTTGTCAAAAGCCTTGAAATCGTCTGACGTACGGTCATCGGTCGAGACGTAGACGGCCTCGATCATCTGACGCAGGGGTAGATTGTATTTGTAGTTCTGATCCCAGAGGATGTCACGCCCCCATAGGGCTGCCTCGGTCAGATAATAAACGAGACGTTTCTGATCGAGCGAAAGCTTGTCGAAGTCGGGTACCTGATAACGCAGTACCTCAATATCGGCAAACCGGTCGACCGTATAGTCAAAGTCTTGGGTCTGTGCCATGGCTGCAGATGCTGTTAGTGTCAGCGCGAGGGCTGACAGTGCTGATTTGAATGTTGACATATAATTGATGAGATAAGGAGGTTTATTCGACATATAAAACGAGTCCCTTGAGATACTCGCCCTCGGGGTGATAGATGTTGACGGGATGGTCGGCAGGCTGTGTGAGCTGATATAGTATGCGCACTTTGCGTCGAGTCTGTGCCGCGGCCGAGAATACCGCCAGGCGGAATTGCTCTCGGCTGACTGCCTGCGAGCACGAGAATGTGAAGAGTATGCCGCCAGGGGCAATCTTTGATATGCCGGCGGCATTGAGGCGCTGATAGCCACGCAAGGCGTTGCGCAGGGCGCTCCGGTGCTTGGCGAATGCCGGCGGGTCGAGCACCATCAGATCATAATCGCCACGCTCAATGCCGTCGAGATATTTGAACGCATCCTCGGCAAATGCCTTGTGGCGCGGATCGCCGGGAAAATTGAGATCTATGTTGGCGTCAGTGAGAGTGACGGCCTTGGCCGACGAGTCGACAGAGTGAACCAGCTCTGCACCGCCACGCATGGCATATACCGAGAATCCGCCCGTGTAGCAGAACATATTGAGCACCCGTCTGCCGAGACTCAGACGCTCAAGCAGGGCGCGGTTATCGCGTTGGTCGACAAAAAAACCGGTTTTTTGGCCACGGAGCCAGTCGACATGGAATTTCAGTCCGTTTTCGACGGCGATGTCAGTTTCGGCTTTGCCTGTCAGATAGTCGTTGACCGGGTCGAGACGTGCTTTGTAGGGGAGAGTGGTCTCTGATTTGTAATATACATTGCGTATGTCCGGTCCGTCAAGAGCCGCGAGACAATCGGCTATTATTTCGCGTACAAAATGCATGCCCGGCGAGTGGGCCTGGATCACAGCTGTATCGCCATATAGATCGACGACCAATCCGGGCAAAAAATCGCCTTCGCCGTGTACAAGCCGGAAAGCGTTGTTGTCGGGCCTCTGCAACCCGAGTGCCGACCGCATGCGCCACGCCTCGGCGAGACGGACAGCGAAAAAGTCGCGGTCGATGACCGTATCTGCAAAGTCGAGCATGCGCACGGCTATCGAGCCGATCTGGAAGTGACCGACTCCGATCACGCGTCCGTCGGAGGCGACGACACGCACCACAGTTCCCTCGTCAATGTCGTCGGGCATACGTGTGAGCGCACCCGAGAAGACCCAGGGGTGCAGGCGGTCGAGTGACTCTTCTTTGCCACGACGCAGGGTCAGGGTAGGGTATGTAGTTTTCATATCAGTTGAGTATCAGACGGTATATATCGTTTAGATTGGCATAAATGAGCAGCAGGAACAATAATCCCATGCCGATCATGTTTGCGACCTCGATAAAACGTTCAGAAGGTTTACGGCGGGTGATTATCTCGACAAGCAGGAACAGGGTATATCCGCCGTCAAGCGCCGGGATGGGAATGATGTTCATGAATGCGAGTATGACCGAGAGAAAGGCGGTAATCTGCCAGAAGCTGTACCAGCTCCATTTATTGGGAAACATGCTGCCCAACGTGCCGAATCCGCCCACGCTCTTGGCGCCTTCTTTGGTAAAAATCAATTTAAGCGACGACACGTAGGTGCCGAGTTGGTCGGTGCCGGTTTTCCATCCGCGGGGAATGGCCTCGAAAAAGTTGTAGCGTACGTCTTCGACCGGATAAATCTTGTCGGGCGAGCGCAGCTGTATACCAATTTTTCCGGCGTCGTTTACGC
Organism: Bacteroidales bacterium; assembly: GCA_030524765.1. Taxonomy (GTDB): domain Bacteria; phylum Bacteroidota; class Bacteroidia; order Bacteroidales; family Muribaculaceae; genus CAG-873. The sequence continues at coordinate 9,964 of JAUNGA010000040.1, forward strand.
TTACCGGTACCTTGGTTTCTGAACCGTCGCGCAGGATGGTCATGGGTACCTCGGTTGAGGCGGCGGCGGTCAGCGCCGGAAAGAATTCCGAGAGCGACGGAGTGGTGTCGTTGCCTACTGTGAGTATGCGGTCGCCTGTCTGCAGGCCTGCGCGTCGGGCACCCTCGCCGTTGACGGTCTCCTCGATCATCACGGGCACACGCATCGACATGTAGGGTGCGTTGGCTTCGACCAGATCGCTCAGCAGACGGTCGTCAACATTGATGGTCACTGTGTCGGTATGGCCGCGCAGCACGGTGAGACGTGCACCGGGTTGTATGAAATCCCAGCCGTTCGATATGTCGCGGGCGTCGATAGGTTTGCCGTTGAGCGATAGCAGTATGTCGCCGTCACGGAATCCGGCACGGTGCATAGGCTCGCTGAAGTCCATTCCCTCGGTAATACCCTCGTATGGTACCACACGGTCGCCCCAGTGGATTGCTATACCGATATATATTGCGATGGCGAGCAGGAAGTTGAACAACACACCGGCCACCATTACCAGCAGACGTTTCCAGGCCGCTTTAGACCGGAATTCCCATGGCTGTGGCTCTGCCGCAAGGTCTGCCGAGCTTTTGGTCTCGTCGACCATGCCGGCTATGTCGCAATAGCCGCCAAGCGGCAGCCATCCCAGTCCGTAGACGGTGTCGCGCCATGTGGGCTTGCCGTCGGGGCGGGGCTGATGCTGTTTCCCGACACGTATTGTCTTCCATGCATGTGTGTCGTCGCGGCTGATGATCTGCAACGTCCCCTGCATGGGATTGTATTTGAGCAGTGAGAAGCCCGGATTGAAAAACAGATAGAACCGATTGACTTTTATGCCGAAAATACGGGCGAAGATATAGTGGCCGAATTCGTGGATAGTTACGAGGATTATCAGCGCGACAATCAATTGCAGGGCCTTGATGAGAAATGTTTCCATTGGATTTTCTTGAAAAATATATAGCAGAACGTGTTATCAGATTTTTCCGATCAGATCGGTGGCTACTGCGCGGGCCTCGGTGTTGGTCGATACGAAATCGTCATAATCAGGATTGGCGATGAATGGTATGCGGCCGAGTGTCTCCATAATCAGAGGATATATGCCTGTAAAGGTCAGTTGCCCGGCGAGGAATGCCGCGATGGCCACCTCGTTGGCGGCATTGATCACGCATGCCGCGTTACCGCCGCGATCAAGTGCCAGCCGGGCCAGGCCGAGGCAGGGGAACTTGTCGGTGTCGGGCTTTTCGAACGTAAGGGTGCCTTTGGCGATGAGATCGCAGAAATCGCTCACCCCGCTGTGACGTACGGTCTCGCCGAGAGCGTAAGCTATTGGCAGACGCATGTCGGGCACACCGAGCTGGGCCTTGATGGCTCCGTCGCAGAATTCGACCATTGAATGTACGATCGATTGCGGATGCACCACGGCGTCAATACGTGATGGCTCGATGCCAAACAGCCAGCGGGCCTCGATGATCTCAAACGCTTTGTTGAGCATAGTGGCCGAGTCGATTGTGATCTTGGCACCCATCGACCAGTTGGGGTGACGCAGGGCATCGGCAGCTGTCGCACGCTCGATGGCGCCGTGGCTCCAGGTGCGGAATGGGCCGCCCGATGCCGTGATGATCAGCCTGCGTACGGCAGCCGCGTCCTCGCCCTGCAGGCACTGGTATATGGCCGAGTGCTCCGAGTCAACCGGAAATATGCGTGTCTTTGACTCGGCGAGCAATCGGGTGATATAACTGCCGGCCACGACCATGGTCTCTTTGTTGGCCAGGGCAATGTCTTTGTCGGCCCGTATTGCGGCTATTGTCGGTTCAAGACCGCTGTAGCCGACTGTAGCCGTGACCACCATATCGATGTCGGGATGTGTGACGGCCTCTGCGATAGCTTTTGCACCGGCAGCCGTAGCGATGCCCAGCGGCTCGAGGGCTTCGCGCAGGCGCGTATATAAAGACTCGTCGGCGATGATTGCCATACGCGGACGATGGGCGACGGCCTGGGCTATCAGGTCGTCGACACGGCGGCCGGCCACGAGTAGGTCGGCGTGATAGCGGTCGGGGGCCGCTGCGATTATGTCGAGTGTCTGGGTGCCGATAGATCCGGTCGAGCCCAGCACGGCGATGCGTTTTGTCATAGGGTCGTGATAATGGTCGGTGCGGCGTCTGAGGTGTCTGGACAGTCCGGCCGGCTCGCCGCAGGTGTCGGCCGGACTGTTGATATGGTGTCAGATCGGGCGGCCGTTGCGGGCCATAGCCTCCTGATGTTTCTTATAATTGTCGTATGACTGTCTTACGCGGTCAGCGGTAATCAGATACTCGCTGTGGCCGTCTTTGCCCCAGTCATATACAATCATGATATTGGCCTCGGCATCGACAATCTCTTTGTAGAGACCGCATGGTGCCTCGGGCAGCACGTCGCTGAGGAGAATATCCTCGCTGACGCCGATATTGTCTTTATAAAATTCGGCGACTTCGGCCGATGGCAGTTCATAATTGAATTTTACTGTATTTGTCACCTGATCATAGACGAGCTGTGCATCGGGGGCTGTCATCTCGGGCTGCCCCTTATAAAACGCGTTGACAGAGTCTACAGCCAGTATCAACCGCTCGAACGGCGGTTTGTTGTTACATCCGCTGAATATGGCCGCCACGACAATTGGCAGTGCGAAAAGTCTGATTATCATTCTCATATTCATAATTGAAACTTTTAAATGGTTAATAAGCAACATATAGCTCGGGGTCGAGCTGCGAACCTCCGTGCCATAATTCAAACAACAAAGGTCGGGCTGTGGTTGACACGCCCAGGCGTTGCGATGCCACAACTTTGTCGCCTTTTTTGACAAAGGTGTCGTCAAGGTTGCCGTAAACCGATATAAAGTCGTTGGGATGTTGTATAGTGATGGTGGTGAGACCGTCGGCGCCTGTATTCGAGGCTATGACTGTGCCTCGGTAGACGGCCGACACAGCGCCTGATGATGCCGGCGCCGATGATGGCGCCTCAAATATCATGCCTTCGGCGGCGATGGGCGAGAGTACCGACAGATTGAATCGCTCGGCATCCTCGAATTGTCTGACAAAGCGTCGCTCGGCCTCGCTTGCCTCGAAAATCGAGTCTACCGATATGGCCGTACGGCCCAGGCTGTCGGTGGCCGGTGCATCCGGGCGGGTCTCGTCGGTGTTGCCCGACAGAATGTCTGCGATATTGCGGGTGTATGCATCCTGCTCGCGGGTGATGTGTGCGAGCGAGTCGACTTTGAGTGCCATCTCGAGATAGCGCCCGCGCTCATCGGCCGGCAGATAGCCGGGCAGCAGTCTGCGCACTGGTGTGAACATGAAGATCACCGTGATGAGCGACGCAATGGCGGCCACAACCGCCAATGCGGCCACGACCACACGCACTCCCGATAGCCTGAGCGACCATATGCGTCCCAACGTATTCTCGTTGATAATCTCGACACGATAGCGACGGCGCGTGCGGTGCATGCGTCGTGCAGCCGGGCGAGCAGAGCCGGTGTCGCGCTGTGTCCCGGATTTTTTAATGATATCTGTCAGTTTCAACACTACAAAGATACGCATTTTTTGAACAAATCAAAAATGCGGCTTGTTATCTCAGTGAAGTCACTCAAAAACTTAAACTAACAAAAACAAGCAAACGACGACTCCAACTAAAGCATCACGCTTATTTATGAGACTAAACAAAATCAATAATCTAAACAAACCCCTACAGAAAATGAAGACTAAATCGTTTTGGGCTCTGGCCGCTTGCGGCGCATTGACCATGTTTGGCTCGCAAGCCAAGGCACAAGAAACTGTCGTTGTCGAGGAAGAAACGGCTATCGTGACCGACGTTCCGTGTAAGACCCACTATTATTCAGACGGCAAGGACAATTGGTTTATACAGATTGGTGCCGGTGTGACATCACCCTTCGTAGAGCAGCATCTGCCCAATGGCGCTGATGCCAAACACCACCTTACGGCCACCTATAATCTCGCCGTCGGCAAATGGTTCTCACCTTATATCGGATGGCGTCTGAGCTTCATGGGAGGCTCGCTGCACTGGGATAATGACCAGTTTACCCACGCCAAGAATGTAAACGCCAATCTCGATTTCATGTGGGATATGTTCAACTCTTTTGGCGGCGTCAATTCGTCACGGGTATTCTCGATCGTACCTTTCGTAGGTCTCGGCGGTACATATACCTGGGACTTCAAGCCGGCCGATCAGTCAAACATCTACCGCGAGAATGGCAAGAAGAAAAACAACGCATGGACTCTCCCTGTATCGGCAGGTATCCAGCTGCGCTTCCGCCTCTGCAAATATGTTGACTTCTTCGCAGAGGGCCGCGCACAGTTCTACGGCGACAACTTCAATAACTATGCCTATGGTGATCCCGTCGACATGAATCTCTCTGTCATTGGTGGTTTCTCGTTTAATATCGGTGGTGCGGGCTTCCGTTCTTACAATCCCTGCGACTACCTGAGCTATATCGGCAACCTCAACAATCAGGTCAACGACCTGCGCGGCGCACTGGCCACTACGTCGGCCGCTCTTGCAGCAGCCGAGGCACAGCTGCCTTGCCCCGAGGTACAGGAGTCTACCACCATCATCGAGACCGCTCCACTGATGGCCACCGTACGATTCACCATCAACTCTGCCCGCATCAGCAACGAGGAAATGGTCAATGTCTACAACATCGCCGAATGGATGAAAGCCAATCCCGAGGCCAACGTCACCATCAGCGGCTATGCTGACCGCGACACCGGCAGCTCAAGCTACAACATGGCTCTGTCGAAACGCCGCGCCGAGGCTGTACGCACCGCACTGGTCGACAAGTATGGCATCAATCCCGATCGTCTCTCGATCCAGGCCGAAGGCTCAGACGTTCAGCCCTACGATGTCAACAACTGGAACCGTATCGTGATCTTCTCTAACGCCCGATAACCTATACTCTCTCCTTACGACAGGCCCCGCCGGCATCGCCGGCGGGGCCTGTCGCTTTTATGTCAGTATCGTTTATTCACTACCGGCAAGTCGGGTATAGCCGCGGGTGAAGTAGGGGCGTGTATAGTCGTAGGGACGCAGGATGTCACCGTCCCAGATGACAATGTCTATGTCTATGGGCATGACAGCTGTCGCTTTGGAATCGGCGGTGCGCCCGCCCTCGGTCTCGAGACGTGTGATGATGTCGCACATGTCCTCGAGTGTACAGGTGGTGTCGCACTCGGCCACGAGGTTGGTGTAGGGGGCTCCGCGGCCGGTGTCGTCGTCGTTGACATAGGCGTCTGATGTCTGCAGCACATCGGCCGAACGACGCAGACCGTCAAGGGCCAGGGCGATGCGTAGCGATGCGTCGGGCGTGTTGCTGCCCAGACAGATTACGGCACGGTGGGTCTGTCTCATAGGTCTTTTATCGACAGGGCGATACGGTGGCGCTTCAGGTCGATATCAATGATTTTCACTTGCAGTATCTGGTTGATTCTGACGACGTCTGATGGGTTTGAGACGCGACGTTTGCCCATCTGCGACACGTGCAGCAGACCGTTCTCTTTGATGCCTATGTCGATAAAGGCCCCAAATGCGGTGATATTGTTGACTTTGCCGGGCAGGATCATGCCTACCGAGAGATCGTCGATGGTGTGTATTGTCGAGTCAAATTCGACATTGGCTGCCTCGGTGCGTGGGTCGCGTCCGGGTTTGCGCAGCTCGGCGATGATGTCTGACACAGTACTGTCTCCGGCGTCGGCATAGGCAGCGGCGTCGATGCGGTCGATCGCATCGGCATGGTCGACGAGGTCGGCGACGGCCACGCCGATATCATGTGCCATGCGCTCGACCACGTGATAGCTTTCGGGGTGTATGCCGGTGTTGTCAAGGGGATTGGCCGAGCCCGGTACGCGCAGGAAGCCTGCGGCCTGTTCGAAGACTTTTGCGCCGAGGCGTGGTACGTCGAGCAGCGCGCGTCGTGAGGCGAATGCGCCGTGGGTGCGCCGCCAGTCGACAATCTTGGCGGCCATGGCCTTGCCGATGCCCGAGATGTAGGCAAGCAATTGTGGCGAGGCTGTGTTGAGGTCGACTCCGACCTGGTTGACACAGCTCATGACTGTGAAATCGAGGGCGTCGCGCAGACTGCCCTGGTCGACATCGTGCTGATACTGTCCCACGCCGATTGATTTGGGGTCGATCTTCACAAGCTCGGCAAGCGGGTCGATGAGCCGTCGTCCGATCGACACGGCTCCACGCACGGTGACATCTTTGTCGGGAAACTCCTCGCGGGCTATGTCTGATGCCGAGTAGACCGATGCGCCGTTCTCGCTCACCACAAAGAGCTCGACAAAGTCAGATATGCCCGACGAACGCAGGAAGGCCTCGGTCTCGCGACTGGCCGTGCGGTCGCCCAGGGCTATGGCGTCGATCTCGTGCCGGTCGATTAGATGCATGAGGGTACGCGTTGCCACTACTGTGTCGTTCTGAGGAGGGTTCGGATATATGACATCGTCGGCGAGCAGATTGCCGGCGGCGTCGAGTGCCACGACCTTGCAGCCTGTGCGGAACCCCGGGTCGATGGCAATGATGCGGCGTCCGCGCAGGGGCGAGGCCATGAGCAACTGCCGCAGATTGTCTGCAAAAAGTGTGATGGCCGCGCGGTCGGCACGCTCTTTCCACTCGGCGGCCATCTCGTTTTCGATCGATGGCCTGAGCAGTCGTCGGTAGCCGTCGGCCACGGCGCGCTCTATGACCTGACGCGACGACAGGGCGGTGTGGCGCGGCACATACCACTCGCATATGGCGTCGATCGCGCGCTCGTCGTCTATGTCAACCGATAGTTTGAGTAAACCCTCGTCTTGGCCGCGTCGCAGGGCGAGATAGTTGTGCGATGCTATGGAGCGCAGAGGATGTGAATAGCGCTCATAGATGTGATATTTGTCGGCCTCGGCCTCTTTGCCTTTGGCTATTGATGATTTTATCACGGCCTCGCGGCGAAAGCGCCCGCGCAGACCGTTGCGCGCCCGCGGCGACTCGCTGACCCACTCGGCTATTATGTCAGATGCCCCTGCGACGGCGTCGGCCGGGGTGGCTACCTCGCCGCCGGTGAATCGGGCCGCCGATGCCTCGACGTCGGCCAGTCCGCCGGGCGACATAATCATGCGGGCGAGGGGCTCGAGCCCATGTTCGCGGGCGATGGTGGCACGTGTGCGGCGTTTGGGGCGGTAGGGCAGATACGGATCCTCTAATGCGGCTGTTGTGGCCGCCTCGTCAAGTCGGTGACGCAGCTCGTCGGTGAGTTTGCCCTGACTCTCTATGGAAGCGATTATCGACTGACGCCGCTCATCGAGCTGGGTGAGACGCAGCAGCTCGGTCTCGATCGAGCGGATCGCCTGCTCGTCGAGATTGCCTGTATGCTCTTTGCGGTAACGGCTGATAAAAGGCACTGTGGCGCCCTCGCTGAGCAACCGGGCGGTGGCACGCACGCTGCGCGGCGGCAGATTGAGATTGGCTGCGGTCAACGCGATTATGTCGGCCATGTGAGATAATTTCTATTTAGATTTGAGCGTAAAGAGAGTGATCTCGGGCAGAGCAGAGCCGAGTCGGGCCGGCAGGGCTACTTCGCCCAGGCCAATGTTGACGTAGAGATGTCGTCCGAGCTGATCGGTATAACGTCCGCTCCAGGTGGGATAACGGTATTCGGCGGGCGACCAGCCGAAAAATTCCATCTGCATGGCGTGTGTATGGCCCGATAGTGTCAGGGCTATGTCGATGTCGTCATGCCCCGATATCGAGTCGACCCAATGCATGGGATTGTGCGACAGCAGTATCTTTGTGATGCCGTCGGGCAGTCCGGCCGAGGCTTTGTCTAAGTCGCCATAGGTCTTGAAAGGCGGGTCTCCGATATTCTCTACGCCAATGAGTGCGATTGTGTCGGAGCCGGCATGCAGGAGTGCATGCCCGTTGTTGAGCATGCGCCAGCCCATGCGGCTTTGCATGGCTTTGAGCGAATCGGCGTCTGCCCGGTGCATGGTCTCGTCGGGCCAGTCAAAGTAGTCGCCGTAGTCGTGGTTGCCCATCACCGACCATACACCGCAAGGGGCCTTTAGCCGTGACAACGGGCTCATGTAGGGGTAGAGCTCTTCAGATCGGCGGTTGACCAGATCGCCGGTGAAGACGATAAGGTCGGGATGCAGGCTGTTGATACGGTCGACGACCTCGGCCACAAATGTGGTGTCGCCGGCATAGCTGCCAACGTGGAAGTCGGAAATCTGAGCGATGCGCAGACCGTCAAAGGCCTCAGGCAGCCCTTTGATGTCAATGTCGACGTCTTTTACCTCGGTGGTATAGCGGTTGACCGCAGTGCCCCAGGCCATCGTTGCGAATATGGTCAGCCCAAGGGCTGCGCCGACATAGCTGATGCCTTTGAGCGGCCGGTGGAATATTAGAGCCAACAGCTTGCGCAGCAGACTGAAGACTGCCATCACATATTTTGGCAGGTAGATCGTGAAGTAGGCATAGAGCAGCCACATGATCATGGCCAGATGCTCCTCGCCGCCCGAGCGTTTGGGCAGCATGATCACCGACAGAAGTGTCATGGCGCCGAGCACGGCTATGACGGTATATACCACGCACCACACGCGGGGCACACGGTCGTGGCGCATCCTGCGGTAAAGATAGATATCGACGATTATGCCGATGATCAGCACGATCATTATTGGCAGCAGTGGCAGTCGCATCAGATGTGTTGGCCCGTGCTGTCGGCCGCAAGCTGGTTTTTGACGGGATTGGCATACATCGTGAGCATCATCTGACGCATATACTCGCGCTCTTCATCGGTTATGTCGGGCACGTCGACTTTGTCGAGCTGACGGTTGATGTATGTCGCAAACGACTGTTCGTCGTCGGCTGTGTAGTGGCCTGCAAAGCGGCCCTCGCCATATATGTGGTCGTAGGCTATATAATTGCAGGGGAACAGTTCGTAGCCGCGGTGTATCGTATTGTCGATCAAATGACAGGTGTGACGCACGATCTCAAGACGGCTCGACCCGCCGAAACGTTCGAGATCCGCATCAATGCAACGGCCGAGGCGCATGTGCACGCGGCCTTTGTATTTGAGCAGTCCTGTCTCCATGCTGAACAGGTCGTCGCGTTGGCTTTTTTTAAAATGCGGATCGCGCCGTTTCAGCAGAAACTCGCGTGCCTTGAGATAATCGTTGGGGTCAAATTCATACGATATGCTCACGGGCAGCAGATGTGCGTCGAGGATATTTTGCTTGACATCGTTGCCGGGTTCGAGGCCTATCATCTTGATGAGACTCTCCTGGGTGAGGTCGTTTGAGTCTTTGGCACGGCCTTCACGCTGGGCGATCCACACCGACTCGCCTCGGGTTCCTATCACATAATGTATATAGGCCGACAGCTGCCGTGCGGCGTCGAGAGCGTCGACCATACGCACGTCGCGTTTGACGATAAAGCTGCGGTTGAGCTTGACCAGGTCTGAGATCCAGTCGAAAATGAGCAGATTGTTGCCGATCGCCACCTGGGTGATAGGCATATTGCGGCGTATGAAGCAAAGATTCAGAAACGAGGCATCGAGCACGATATCACGGTGGTTGGTGATAAATGTGTAGCTGTGTCCGGGCAGATAGTTGTCGAGACCGTCGCACGACAGGCCGGCTGTGGTGGTCTTGACGAGCATCTCGAGGAACGGCCCCATCACGTTGTACTGAAACTCATGCTGGTTTGTGACTTTGAGCAGATTGTCTACAAAAGACGGGTAGTCGACATCGGGCAGCACATAGCGCACGGCATGCTCAAACCCGGGCTCGCGCACCAGAGCGGCGAGTTTCTCGTGATATACAGCGTCGTCATAAGGCGCTATTTCGCTGAATTCTTCGGGAATTATATAGGGTGTTGCGTTAGTTGACATGGCGTTAATGCATAATATCACGCTTCAAAGTTACACATTTTTTTTGAGTCGACCCAAAAAAAGTAAAATTCTACCAGGGCTGGCGCATGAGATTTAGGTAAAATTTAGCCAATATCATACTCCATA